>JBFIJP010000097.1:0-11901 GCA_041600695.1 Thermoplasmatota archaeon
CGCTCCGGCTCCGAACAGAGGATGTGGCCCCGCCAGCGCTCCGGGTCGTGAACGTCCAGATCATCGGGCGTGACGTTGAAATCGCCCACCAGCAGGACCTGGTCCTGGGGGTCGTGCTCGGCGGCGATGTGGTCCCGCAGCGCCTCCAGCCACCGCAGCTTCGTGTCGTACGCCGGGTTGTCGACCGACTTGCCGTTGACAACGTACAGGTTGTAGACCCACAGGTCGCCGAAGCGAGCCGCCATCACTCGGTGCTGGTCCGGCACCGGATCGCCGGCAAAGCCGCGGCGCACCTCATCGGGGCGTTCGCGGGAGATGACGGCGACGCCGTTGTACGTCTTCTGGCCGTGCGCCTCGATATGATGTTCCGTGAACGCCAGGCGTGGAAAAAGGCCGTTTTCGACCTTGGTCTCCTGAAGACAGAGAACGTCCGGGTTGTGGCGTTCCAGGAAGGCCTGCACGCGCGGAATGCGCGCCCGGAGGCTGTTGACGTTCCAGGTGGCGATGTTCACGGGCGCGGCAGTCGGGCCCGACTCTTCAAGCGCGCGACGAGCCCAAGGCACCGCCTGCGGAATCTAATGGCACACCGGGTAGTGGCTGGCCAGGCAGCGCACAACCCACTCCAACTCCTCATAGGTCTGCGCGACGCAGCCCATGGCGACTTCAGTCGGCTTGCCCCCGGGGCAGGGCTGGGCCTCGGCCTCCGCAGGCACGGCGAGCAAGCAGGCACATACGACGAGCATGACAAGAGCGAACTTCATCGAGCCGGCCAGCCAGATGGCCCATTTGAATGGCGCGCGTATCCGATCCAACCAAGACACGGGGCGGGGTCAACGGCCGGCGCGCCGAGACGGGATGAGTCAGTGGCAGTAGTGGTGCTGGCCCGTGCCGCAGCGCACGCCATCGTGGACATTGTAATACTGGCCCATGACGCAGGCAACGGGCTCCTTGACGATCAGGGTGCCCAGGCAGTCGCTGGCGTCCGGGTAGGCGTGGTCGGCGGCGGCTCCAGGCACGGCGAGAAGAGCGGTGGCCAGCGACACCGCAACGAGGATGGATTTCATCAGCGGGTCCACGGCGCGACAGGTTTCAAGCCCTTCGGACCAGCAACCGTGACGGAGGGGTGGACGGGGGAGAAAGGCGGCAAACGGCAGCGATGGCTCAGTGGCCGCCCGCGTGGCGGCCGAAGTGGGGCATGTGCAGGTGCTCGCTCACGTAGTCGGGCTTGGTCATCCAGGCCACGAAGCCCGCCAGCGCACCCAGCACCAGCGTTACGCCGATCATGACCCACTCTGCGGCAACGATGTGCGTGATCGTGGCACCAATCATGTCGCCCGTGAGTACCGCTGCGGCGTAGGGCGTCAGGCGGTACCAGAGCACGGCGAGCCCGGCCATCAGTTCGACGGTACCAATGACGAGGGCGAACCAGCCCGGATAGCCCCAGTTCTCAAAGTTGGCTTGGGCCGCCTCGGGGCCCAGCAACTTGCTGGCTCCCGCCCCAATGAAGGCCAAGCCCAAAACGATCATGCCGCCGATGACGGCGTATCGCTTCATGCCCTTCTCTGGTAGTTGTGTCATGTTCGACACCACGGGAGGGTTGCCGTGGCAGGGGCTAAGCTTTGGGTTGGAGCCGGGAAAGGGCGGGGGCCGCGCGCGGACGATCGGCACATTCTGGGAGCAAATGGCTTTGGGCGGGGACGCACTGATCGGTTCTTGTGACTGGACGGCCGTCGCCGGGCCCCGCTGCGACCCGGGAGCGCATGCGCAAGAAGGTGCGCGAAGCCCGCTTGCTTGCCGAGGTCTCACCCCAGAAGACACTCGAGATGGGGTTCGGAATGATGGCGTTCGCCCGGGACCTTGCGAAGGCGGCGGATGACAGCCGGTCCTGAGCGCGCGGCGCTACTGTTCGATGAAGCCTGCCGCGAGGCCGGCGTTTCCTAGTCGGGGGCCCGGCCGTGGTGGCTTTAGGCCTGCTCGACGGCAGCGCCTACGCCTCGCCGCCGGTCAACGCCTCCGCCGCCCCCTGCGCCGCCGCAAGAACGGCATCGACATCCAGCGTCTCAACGCGGCCCTCGGCCATCAACACCCGTCCGTGCACGACGGTTGCCGAAACGTCGCGGCCGCTAACCGCGTAGACCAGATGCGAAACCACGTCATGCCGCGGCACGAGCTGCGGCCGGCGGAAGTCCACCATGGCCAGGTCGGCGGTGGCTCCCTCCTTGATCCAGCCCAGGTCGGGGCGGTTGAGGGCGGCGGCGGCGTCGCGGGTCGCCATGTCCAGGACCCGTTGGGCGGGCAGGACGGTGGCATCCCAGCGGTGCTGCTTCTGCACCAGGGCCGCGAACTTCATGGACTCAAACAGGTCGGTGGAGTTGTTGCTGGCGGCGCCATCGGTTCCCAGGCCGACGACGACGCCGGCTTCCTGTAGCTCGGGCACCGGGCACACGCCGCCGGTTGCGAGCTTGAGGTTGCTGACGGGGCAGTGGGCCACAGCGGCACCGGCGGCAGCCATGTCGCGCACCTCGCCCTTGGTGATCCAGCCGCAGTGGGCCAGCACCGCGTGGTCGTCGAGCGCGCCATACTCGGCGAGCTTGGCCACGGGCCGGGCGCCGCGATCCTTCTCCACGCCGTACACCTCGGTTCGGGTCTCCGAGCAGTGGGTGTGCATCGGCACGTTGTATTCCCGCGCGATGCGGGCCGACTCCTGGTACGTCTCCGGGTTGCACGTGTACGTCGCGTGCGGCGCCGGGCAACCCTGGATGAGCGGGTCGCGCAGCGTGGCCTTCGTGAACGCTTCGATGTCCTTCAGCTTCTTGTTCGGCTCGCCCGGCTCGGTCTGCCCGATGTCCACCATGCCCTCGCCGCACCAGCCGCGGACCCCGGCCTGCCGTACCGCCGGCGCGATGGCGTCGGCTTCCATGAAGTACATGTCAAGGAAACTCGTGACGCCCCCCACGATCATCTCCAGACAACCCAGATCCGCCCCCGCGCGCATGGTCTCCGGCGTGAGTTTGGCCTCCGCCGGCCAGATGCGATCGTTCAGCCACGGCTCCAGCAGCATGTCGTCGCCGTAGCCCCGGAACAACCCCATCGCCAGGTGCGTGTGCAGATTGATCAGGCCCGGCAGAACCACTTGGCCCGTGCCATCCAGCGTCCGACCCGCCTCCGGCGCCTTGCCGCCCACCTGGACGACGCGGTCATCCTCCACGTACAGGTCTCCCTGCACCACGCGGCGCTTGTCGTCCTGCGTCACGATCGTGGTGTTTCGGATGGCCAGGCTGGTCATGGACGGCGGCGGCAGGCGAGGGGGGTGCAAGGAGGCTTCGGAGGGGTGCGAGCCGTAGGCACCCGCGATGCTTTGTCCGTTGGTGTCCGGCTGCGGGCGCTGCGTGGCTGGCCGCAGCCACGCTTCGAAGCCTAGCTGCTCGCGCCAGCCGGCGGCTCAAGAAGGCCCACCTGGGTCGACGGCCCCCCCTGCTCTGCGAAACCCCCATGTACGACTGCCGATTGCGCATTTCGCAATCCGGAGGATCAAGATGGACCAACACGAGGATCCCGTTACCGCCGAGGGGCTAGGCGACGCTGACGACCCGGTCAGTCAGGGGCCTGTCCCGCTGGCCACGTTTGCCAACCTGAGCAAGTCGTACGGCGATGTACAGGCACTTGGACCGCTGGACCTGACCATCGACGGCGATGTCGTTGGCCTCCTGGGTCCCAATGGTGCCGGCAAGACGACGATGATCCGGCTCCTGATGGGCCTGCTGCGCCCGACGACTGGCACGGTGTCCGTTCTGGGCGAGCCGGTCGAGGCGGGGTCGCGTGCGGTGCGCCAGCGCATTGGGTATGTGCCCGAGGGGGATGCCAAGTTCCCGGACTTGACGGGTGTTGCTTCGGTGGCCTACGCTGGCCGTCTGGTGGGGATGGGTCGGGCGGATGCTCTCCAGCGAGCCCACCAGGTGCTGGACTACGTTGAACTCGGCGAGGCCCGCTACCGGGTTGCCGACACCTACTCCACCGGTATGCGACAGCGCCTCAAGCTGGCCCAGGCCCTGGTGCATGACCCTGAGCTTCTCATCCTGGACGAGCCCACGGAGGGTGTCGACCCGCAGGCGCGCGACGATTTGTTGGCGCTCATCGGAGAATTGGCCCGCGAGCATGGCCTGCGCGTCCTGGTGTCGACGCACCTGTTGGCGGATGTGGAGCGCCTCGCCAGCCACGCCGTCGTGATGGCCAACGGGCATGTGGCCGCCCATGGTTCGCTGGACGAATTGCGCAGCACGGGGTCGCGGGGCTTCCTGGTTCGCGTCAACGGCGACGCCACGCCATTTGTCCGCCTGTTGGATCAGGCGCATGTGGACTGGCAATCGGCGGCGCCCCACATCCGGGTGGATCTGGACGACGCGCGGGAGGTGATCCGGATGGTCCGTGACTCTGGACTGGTGGTTCGCCATTTGGCGCCGGTGCGCCTGGGGCTCGACGAAGCGTTCGAGCAGGCCGTTCGCGGAGGTGAGCTCGTTGCCTGAAGGCGTTACTCCCTATCCCCGCTGGGGCGGCCGACTGGCTCCCGGAGAACGTTGGGCCGTTGTCGCGACCGAGGAGGTCCGGCGGGCCTTCCAGGGGCGCTGGAGCCTGATGGCGATTCTGCTCGGCTTCGGCTGGGGTGCTGCCTCCATCATTGAGGTCGCCCAGCTTCGGCAAACGCAAATTGCCACCCACGATGCTTCCTGGTTCGTTGAGATGCTGCAGCAACTGCGCTGGTTCGGCCTCGCGGTGGCGGCCACCATCGGCACCCCGAGCCTCCTGGAGGATTCCCGGCGGGGTGCCCTGGAGCTCTATCTGACCCGCAACCTGACCAGCCGCGGCTACCTGCTCGGAAAGGCGGCCGCGGTGCTGGGTCTGACCACGATCACCATGCTTGGCCCGGCCATCCTCTACTATCTGGCTACTCTGGCGTTCTACGACGAGCACCCGGCCCAGTGGCACGCCACTGCCGTCGTCTACGGTGGCTTGTACAGCATCGCCTGGGGTGCCATGGTGACGGGTCTTGCTTTGGGTCTTTCCTGTATTGGCCGTTCGTCGCGGGCGGCGATCCTTCTCCTTCTGGGAGGATTCGTCGGCATGCACATCGTGGTGAGTCAATTGCTGTCGGGCCTGACCGGCAACGAGAAGCTCGCCATTCTCAGTCCGTTCTCCGGATTTGACGCCATGACGCCATGGCTGTTCGAGGGGACTGTGGAGTCGGTCCTGCCTGGCTGGTGGGGAGCGATCCAATGGGGCCTGCTGACCGTCCTGGGATGGGGTCTGGTCGCATGGCGGCGGCCGCGCGTGCGAGGTGAGGAGGTTGCCTGACATGGAAGCCCCTGCCCTTGACGCGGTGGAAGTCCTGCGCCTTGACGGGCCCGCCGAAGACGAGGATGCAGCCGCTGATGTGGTGCTGCGCTTCAGCCACCTGAGCCGCTGGTACGGCGATGTCATTGGAGTCAACGATGTCACTGCCGCCATCCGGCCGGGTATCACTGGCCTGCTGGGCCCCAACGGGGCTGGCAAGTCCACTCTCATCCGAATCGCCATGGGTCTCCTGCGGCCCAGCCAGGGTTCTGTGAGCGTTCTCGGCGAGGACCCCTGGGACAACCCTGCGCTGTTGGCACGCATCGGCTACCTGCCTGAGGGGCCGGCGCCGTGGCGCGACCACACGGGTCTCGCTTGCGTGCGCCGTGCCGCCTTGCTGTCCGGCATTTCCCCGGCGGAGGCGGAAGGCAAGGCGTCGGCAGCCCTGGCCCGCGTCGGACTTGAGGGTGCTTCCCACAAGCGCGTGGCATCCTACAGCCATGGCATGCAGCAGCGCCTCAAGTTCGCGTTGGCGCTGGTTCACGAACCGCAGATCCTGATTTTGGACGAACCGTTGCTGGGAACCGACCCGCTCTCACGCCGCGATCTCCTGCACCTGCTGCGGGATCTGGCCGACTCGGGCCACAGCATCCTGCTGTCCACGCATGTGCTCTCGGACATCGAGGCGCTGACGGACCGCATCCTGCTAATCAACCACGGCCGCGTCATGGCCCACGGCGCCGTTCACGAAATCCGTGACCTCCTGGACCGCTACCCCCGCACGGTTCGCATTGCGACGCCGTCTCCCCGTGAACTGGGAGCCAAGTTGTGGCAGTGGGATTCGGTCCTCGGAGTGGAGGCCGCCGACGGCGCAGTTGTCGTCACCACCAACAAACCCGGCGTCTTCTATGAACGCCTGCAAGACCTGTTGGCCGAGGGTGAAGATCCCTTCACCAGCGTCACCAGTCCGGACGACACCGTCGAAGCGGTGTTCCGCTACCTCGTGGGAGGTGCCCAATGAGTGCAATCAAGCTACTGATCATGGACAATTTGCGGCAGGCCATGCGGGCGCGTGGCGTCTGGATCGTCCTGGCCGCCGCACTGATTCCGCCCGCCCTCACGGGTGCCTGGGTGTTCACCCACCAGAACGATGTGGGCGCCGTGTCCATCGACTACGAGCCCCAGTCGCTGCTGGAAGGACAGCTGGTCAACATCACGGCCTCCGTCGAGAATCGCTTCGACGAGCCGTCGGGGCCGTTCAATGTCACCCTCCAGGTCGGCTATTTTGAGGAGGGCTTCGACGGCGCGCTCACGTTCAGGGATCGGGCCAGCGAATCGTTCCGCATCGACAATCTGGCGCCCGGCGAACAAACCCAGTTGAAAATGAACTGGACCGCACAGTCGGGCACGTTCATCTTCCGCACACTGGTCGACACGGAGGACGAACTGCCCGAAATCGAGGAAAACGACAACGAGCGGTTCGTCCAGGTGCAGGTGGGCTTCCCGCCGGTCCAGTTGGACTTCGCGCCCCCGGCCACTGGCGACGACGCCGACCAGCCTGAGGGCAACGTCACCGTGATGGGCGTCTTCTGGCATCCGGCAGAGCTCTACGCGGGCGACAGCGCCGTGGTGACGGTCCAGGTGAAGAACAACGGCCAGGAGCCCATCACGAATGCTTCCGTTCGGCTCCAGGTGCATCGGGCCACGCTGACCGGCTATTCGCCTTCTGCGTCCCCCAACCTGTCAGAGCTGGTGGATTTGGCTCCGGGAGAAACGGCCAATGTCACGTTCAAGTGGTCGTCCGTGCGGCTGGGTCAGTACGCCTTGTTTGCCTCCATGGATGCCAGCGGCTCCATCCGAGACACCTACACGGCCGACAACGCCGTCGTGCAGGAGACGTTCATCGACCGACAGTTCCTGTACGAGGAGCCGGAGCCCAAGGCCACGGCCAAGGAGTTCTACCGCACCGTCCTGGAATTGCTTCACCTGAAGCTCCTCATTCCGCTGGTGGCCCTGTTCTACGCCGCCGGGGTCCTGGAGGACGAAAAGGAGCGAGGTAACCTTGCCTACATCCTGACGCGTCCCACCGCCCGCTGGACCCTCCCCGTGGCCCGCCTGGTGGTGAGCTTCGTCGTGGCTGGCGCGGCCTTGCTGGCGGGTGTGCTTGCGACCTTCCTGCTGCTGCTGGGACTGCCACAGTCAGCGCCAGGATACCTGTACTGGCCCATGGCGTTCAGCGCCCTGGCCCTGCTGGTCTACACGGCCGTGTTTGTGCTCGTGGGGGTCACCGTGCGCAAGCCGTACCTCTTCGGCATGCTGTACGTGCTGGGCTTCGAGGCGCTCGTCATGCTGGGCCGCCGGGTTCTGGTGAATGACAATCCGCTGTTGCAGGACTGGGTGTTGTACCTGAGCCTGAACCACTGGGTTACCAAGGCCTTCAACGGCTGGGAACCCGGAGCGGCCCAATACCTGCCGGAGGGCGAAGCGGCCGTGCGCGCCTTCTACGCCATCGTCGTGGGTGCCGTCGCCTGTGTGGCTGGCGCTTCCTGGTGGATGCACAAGCGCGAATTCGACGTCTGATCCGGCTGGTCCGGCCGGCGGTTCCCCCGCCGGCCGGGCCGCGGCCCGTTGTGGCTAGCCTGAAGTTGATCGGCACACTTGCGAGCCCGTGGCCTGGCATGATCAGCCGAAGGAGCGGGACCACCCCGGCGTGGCGGCGTACATAGCCGGTCTGGACGAGCGCCAGACGGCCATCGTCGATCAGATGCGACGAATCGTGCGCGAGGACCCGGACGTGGTGGAATGCATCGCGTGGGGCATCCCCTTCTGGTTCCGAAAGGGACCCCTGGTCTATGCGTCCGCCGCCAAGAGCCACGTTACCCTTGGCATCGCTCGGGGCGTGGAAGTTCAGGATCGCTTCGGTCTGCTCCAAGGCACCGGCAAGTCGCCCATCCGCAAGGCCGTGGTCAAGCTGGGCAAGCCGTTTCCGGAGGACGCAGTGCGGGACTGGGTGGAGCAGGCAGTGGTGCTAGACGAGGCCGGTGAGGACGAGGCCCTGTAGATCCTCAGTTCACCAACGGCAGCGTTTCGAGATGCTTCTCGAGGATGTCCATGCCGCGGTCGATTTCCTCAACGCCGCATGCGTAACTGAACCGCAGGTGATTCTCCCCCAGCAGGCCGAAGGCGCTGCCGGGGCTGCAAATGAGTCCCTTGGCGGCCAGGTCGAGGGCCAGCTTCTGGCTGGGCACGTCGAAATCGTAATGCGGGAACGCGTAGAAGGCGCCCCCGGGTTTCGTCATCGCGAGCCCGCGGATGCCTGCGATGCGCTTGGTGATGTGGTCACGGCGCTTCTTGAACTCCACAACCATGGCTTCGGCCTCGTCCTGCGGCCCCTCCAGGGCGGCCACGGCGGCCTTCTGGATGGGCGTGGGCGGGCATGCGACCGTGTAGTAGTGCATGGTCTCGATGGCCTTGACGTACTCTTCGCTGGTGGCGATGCAGCCGAGGCGCCAGCCGGTCATGGCGAAGGTCTTGCTGAACGAGTTGACCCAGATCACGTTGTCGTGGTGGGTCAGGAAGGAATGGTGCGGTTGGTCGTAGCTCATCGTGTCGTAGACTTCGTCGGCCACGACCATGATGTCGGCGTCGCTGGCGATTTCGGCGATGCCCCGAACGTCGTCGCGCTCCAGGCAGATTCCCGTGGGGTTGCTGGGGGTGTTGACCACGATCAGCTTGGTGCGCGGGGTGATCTTCTCCTTGATCTCTTCCAGGTCCGGCCGGTATGCGTTTTCCGGCGTCAGGCTGTAATGGATGGGGAAACCGCCGCAGATGCGCGCCTGGCTCGCGTACAGAACGAAGCCTGGGTCGGGGACGAGGACTTCGTCGCCGTGGTCGATGAACGTCTGGTTGATCGCCATCAAGCCCTGCGTCGCGCCAGCGGTGACGATGATGTTGTCCCTGGACACGTCCTCGCCGCGGTACTCCTTGATCCGGGTTGCCAGGGCGCCACGCAATTCAGGCAGCCCCAGGCTGGGCCCATAATGGTTGGCGCCGGTGCGAACGGCGTTACAAAGAGCGTCCTGGACGTGCAGCGGCGGCTCGAAGTCGGGCTCGCCCAGACCCATGTTGACGGAGTCCGTGCCGGCCAGTTCGAACATCTTGCGGATGCCGCTCATCTCGATGCCGGCTAGCCGGCGGGCGATGAGGTCCTTGGTGGACACAGGCGCGGCGACATGGGGTCCCTAGAAAAACCCGACGCCGCCAGAATCGAACTGGTCCAAAAGGAATGAAGTGGTTCAGGTGGAGGGGGTGGGGGTTTAGGCCGCCAGTTCTTCCTCAAGGCGCTCGCTGGCGGCCTCTCCGGACGCAGCGACCTTCTCGGGGAAGTAGCTCAGCAGCAGGATGTCTGCGCGTGCAGCCACCCAGCGGTAGGGGACGGCCACGTTGCGGCCTCCCTCAATGAGTTTCGGGCTCGTGCGCGTCAGCAGCAGCGAGCCGATTCGGCGGTTCGGCAGATCCAGCATCACGTTCTGGACCACTCCCACGTACTCGCCGCGGTGAGTGTAAACCGGGAGGTTGATGAAAGAGGTGACCTCGACGTCCATGTGCATCCCGATCCACCGAGGGGGCTTGCTGTTATACCCTTTCCTTTCCTGTCCGGTGGCTCGATGGCCCCTACCAGAAGACGATGCCGCCCGTCGCCGCGTAGAGTCCGATGAGGAAACCGGCGATGGAGCCGCCGTTGAGAAGCGGCAGGCCCGCCTGGGGGTTGCCCTTCAGGACGAAGCCCATCAGGAGGCCGAAGCCGACCATGGTGCCGATGGCGGCGCCGACGGAGGGGGCGATGCCCCAGCCTTCCTGGGCGAAGTGAATGGCGCTGACCACCAGGATCGTCGGCATGACCAGATCGCCGAGGCCCATGAACAGCGCCGAGCGTTCGGCCTTGTTCTCGCTGCTGGCCTCCTTCAACTGGGTGACCTCGCTGCGGAAGGAGTAATTGGTCACCTTGGGAATCACCAGGAGCACCGGCAAGCGGAGTTCCATGACGGAGTCGGCCAGGGCCAGCATGTGGCGGGTCTTGTAGACCGCGATGGCGTCGTAGACGGCCAGCAGGACCAGCAGCACGATGACGGGGATGATGCCGAGGCTGATGCCGAAAATGGCGGCGGCGCCGGCGGCCACCAGGATGCCGACGATGTCCACCACGTACCATTCGGGGTGGACGTAGAGGGCCACGGTGGCCGCAATGGCAATGGCCGCACCGGTCAGCCAGGAGGGGGTGGCGGCGAGGCCGAAGTCCATCAGGAGAGGCGCAATCACGTAGGCGACGGTGCTGCCGACGGCAAACAGAATGACTCCCTGGATGACCTTGGTCCAGCCCTTCTTCTGGGCGTACAGGATGCCCGCCGTGAAGACGATGATGAGGACGATGTACCACAGGGAATTGGCCGTATCCTCGGGGTCTTCGAAGGCCTGCAAGCCGGCGGCCTGGAACGGCCGGGCGAACAGGGTGGCCAAGCCGAACGTGATGAGAAACAACGCGGCCAGGATGGCCGTTGCGACGTAGTCGGCGGTGGTGACGGGGTCGTCTTCGACGGGGGTCGCCGGCTGGGGGGCGTCCGGCTGGGGGTCGCTCACGGGACGGGCGACGCGGGCCCCTGATAAAGCCGGCGCGGCGGCGGCCGGGATTGGAGGCGGTGTGCACCCAGGCGGCGTGCCGGGGGCGTGCCGGAGGCGCGGCCTGGGTTCGATAACGGTTAAGCCCTGCCCAGGTTGGTGGCTGGGCTTGTGGTGGTTCACCTGATTTCGTCCCGCACGCCAGTTGCCGTGATGTTGGCAATTCTATTGCCATTCGGTTCTTTCGCCGTAGGCGACGCGACCGCTGATTCGGCTCATGTTCACTATGAGTGGCAGGTCCCGAGCTTTGATGGAGTCCTGATTGACATCTCTGTTCACCAGCCCGGCGGCGCCAGCGCCGCGGCGCCTGCCCCGGTGGTTCTGCAAAGCCACGGCTGGGGTGGAAGCAAGAGTGGTAGTGAATTCAATGAATGGCTGGATGATGGTATTGGAATTGTCACCATCAGCCAGCGGGGCTTTGGTGCCAGTGGCGGCAAGGCCACCGTCCAAGACCCCGAGATCGAGGCGCAGGACATCAAGGCGGTCATCGACTTCGTTGCCGGCCTGGAATGGGTTGCCCTTGACGGCCCCAACGACCCGGTCCTGGGCGGCATCGGCGCCAGCTACGGCGGTGCTTACCAGATCATGACCGCCCTGACCGAGATTCGCGAATCGGGATCCACCCGCTTCAACGCCCTGGCCCCGGAGATCGCCTGGTTCGACCTGGTGGAGAGCCTGGCCCCCGGCCGTGTGGTGCGCAGCGTCTGGGTGGATGCCCTGTACGCGACCGGCTTCGCGTCGGTCGAGAATTACATTCACGAGTCCTACGCCTACGTGGTGGCGACCGGCCAGCTTCCCGACGGAACGGTGCCCGGCACGTTCGACTTGGTCACCGAGTTCCATGAGCACGCCCCCGTCGCCTTTGTGGAGGACGGGTACGCCTTGGACATCCCGGTC
>JBFIJP010000098.1:0-11707 GCA_041600695.1 Thermoplasmatota archaeon
AATATCCCACAAGCCCATGGGTCCCCGCTCGACATCGACAGGATTGAGGGGATTCCATTGCAGAAGCCTCAGGATCCTGGCGTCAACATGATCCACTGGGTCACAAGGCGTCCGCGCCACTTGATGGTTGGCCCTGCCGCCTGTCCTGGGTGCCATGCCGCGGTGGGGCCGCCCCTGATGATGGTTGGCTGACGGGTCCGGAGCGAAACGCCGATCGGCGGTTATGCTCCTCCGGGTCGCGCCGGCCAACCCATGCGTCGGGGGTCGCGGGAGGTCGCGGGAGGTCGCGGAGGGCCGCGGCGAAAAGGCCGGTGCACGGCAATGCTGGCATCCTGCCCCGAAGGCAACATCAAACCTGCCGGCGGCGATGGCCGGGCATGCTCGGATCGGTGCCCCTCAGCCCGAACATCGTCACCACCGACTTGAAGCGGGCGAAGGAGTTCTACGTCGAAACCCTCGGCCTTGCGTTGAACGACGAGGGTGACGGTGCCCTGTTTCTGGATGCCGGCGGCACCCCTGTGTTCATCTACGAGCGTGATACGCCCGCCCGATCGGACGCAACGCTGGCCAGTTGGACGGTGAAGGACATCCGGGCGGTGGTGCACCAATTGTCCGACAAGGGGGTCCGGTTCGAGCGCTACGAGGGCCTGGGGCAGGACGAGGACGGCATTGCGAGCCGGGGCATGACGGGTCCTTGGGCGGCATGGTTCAAGGACCCCGATGGCAACATTCTGGGACTGACGCAGGAACCGACGGGCTGAAGGCGGCCGTGGCGCGCACAGCGCATTTCGTGACGTTGGCGCCAAAGCCTGTCTGCTGGTGGCCGCGAAAACGGGGGATGCGGGGCGACAGGGGCGCGAGTCCTTGGCTGACCGAGTACCCGCACGTGGGAGCGTCCGTCCAGCGATGCGACACGGGCATTCGTGGGCGAGCCCCCCGGTCCCCGCCCGAACGGGACCGGCGCACCTGTTAAGCACCAGAGACGCTGGCGCCGTCATGGCCATAGGCTCTGTTTCCCACACCATCGATGCCCCCAAGGACCGCATCTGGGCTCTGTTTGCCAATTACGGCGACGTTGCCGGTTTCCACCCGGGCATCGAGGAATCCCACGTGATCAAGGATGTCGCTGGCGTCGGCGGCGCGCGCAGCTGCGACTTCGGCGGCGGACGCGGCGTCAACGAGAACATCACGGAATGGCAAGAGGGCGCCAGGGTGACGTTCGAAGCCACCGAATTCCGCAAATTGCCCCTGAAGCGCATGATTGCCACGTTCACCTTCGCCGAAGCGCACGGAAAAACCATCGTCACGGCCGCCTGGGATGCCGCCATGCCCGGCGGATTCCTGACCGGCTGGATGTCCAACATGACCATGCGCAAGGCCATGAAGGAAATGCTGGCGGGTGCCGAGAAAGCTGTGACCGAGGCCGCTGGGGAAACCGAAGCGACGCCAGTCATCGCGGCGTGAGCCGCCCCACGGACCGCCACACGCCCCGAGGGCCTCAAACAACTTGTAAGTCCAGCCCCAGTCGCCGACCCATGGTCCGCCACTGGCTGGTCAAGTCCGAGCCCGATGTCTTCTCCATCGATGACCTTGAACGTGACGGCAGAACCCACTGGGACGGCGTTCGCAATTACCAGGCGCGCAACTTCATGCGGGACGACATGAAGCTGGGCGATCGGGTGTTGTTCTACCATTCCAACGCCAAGCCGCCCGGGGTCGCTGGGCTGGCTCGGGTGTGCCGGGAGGGCTACCCGGACCACACGGCCTTCGATGCATCGAGCCCCTACCGCGACGCGAAGTCGGATCCGGAGAATCCCAGATGGATCATGGTGGACATCGCGTTCGAGGCCAAACTGCCGCGTCTGGTGCCCATTGCCGAATTGAAGGCCAATCCGGCCCTGGCGGACATGCTGGTGGTGCAGCGCGCCCAGCGGCTGAGCGTCCAACCCGTGGAGCCTGGGCACTTCGAAGAAATCCTCCGCGTGGCCGGCGCCGAGCAGGTCAAGGCCGGGTAGAGCGGATCTCGGGCTGGGACCGAGCAACAGCCCAGCCAGCCGAAGCCGGGGCCGGAGCAACGGTTCCCTGTCCGCGTCAGGGTTAGCCGAACACTCTGATCGCGCTGCGGGACGGAAGGAGGGGGAAGAGGTAGGGCATGACTCGAAACCCTACAGGCCCACGCCAACGCCGAAGACGAACTCGTTGCCGTCCGCGTCGGCGTAGCTGGCGCTCACAGCGGCGCCATCTTCGCCCGCGTCGGCGCACACTTCGGCGCCCTCGACGGGTACGCACTCGGCCGCCACATCAGCGGTGGCTCCGAGCACGAGCAGGCCTGCCAGCAACAACAGGGTAGCTTGCTTCATGGTCAATTCACCAATTGTACAGCGCATGGCGCTGTGAACCGGGACAATTGGAGTCTGTATTTGGCTGTGGCCCAGTGTGGCGTACCTGGCGTTACAGAACCGGCGTTTCCCGTCCGTCTGCCAGGTGTTGGGGTCAGGAAATTGACAGTTGGCTGTCCACCACGAAGGCGACGGGGTGATGGCAGCCGCCTTGGCTGTAGCTGGCCCCCCGGCCTGCCCCGAAGCGCAGGAAGCGCGTGTCATCGGGGACATCGCCTTCCAACTCAACCGGATCAAGGTATGATCCGGGCACCTCTGCAATGCGCGTCCACGTCTGGCCGTCTCCGCTCGCCTCAGCGACGACGGTTGGAACGACCGGAGTCCTGAGCGGATCGAGGCCGGAGCACAGCCCATAATGGAACATGCGCCACATCTGCACCGTCACGTCGGCGTGCAAGCGGCCCCCGACGCCAGCCAGGTAGTACGTGTGCAGGAAGCTGGGGGAGTCGAACCAACTCTCATCGTAGATGTCCCAGGATGCATGCAGTGTCTCCGGGTCGCCCCCCTGCTGGCGGTCCACCGGGTCATAGCCTCCGAACCAGCACGGGTGGTCGGCAAAGAAGGAATCCAACAAACCCTCGTGGCAGTCGGCCGACAGGCGGGCCGCCGGCTCCGGCGGGGCGCCCGGTGCGGGGGTTGCCTGGAGCGTGAAGTTGCTGGCGTCCAGGTAACCTGCCAGGCCTTCGTGGGCGGAACGGGGCATGTGAACGCGCAGGAACCGGAAGGACACGTCGGCCACGGCGGCACTGGTGAAGATCTCGTAACGGTCCTCGGGATCCTCGCCCAGGGGGTAGTCGAATCCTGCCACGGTGGTCCAGTTGGCCCCGTCGAGGCTCACCTGAACCGGCAGGACCGGTTCGTCGGCCAGCGTCGTGTAGGCGATCTCCACCGCGAAGACCCGGCCCGCCACATGCTGGAGGGTATACGCGTCGCCCAGGAAGTACGTGTGATGCCCAACATGGCCCCAGCAGGAACCCAGGTACGAGGACTCCATGGCCACCACGCCAAGCGAAGCATTTCGGCAATGCAGCGCGATGGCCTGGGGTGGTGCCTCCATGGTTCCTCCCGCCGACGGCGCAAAGCAGCCCGCCAGGCCGACCGTAAGTACAACTGCCGCAACGAGGGCATGGCGCATGGGCAACCATTGGCCGCGCGTCGGATCAGGCTTCCGGCGGCAGGTCATGCCACCAGCCGCCGGTAGATGCGCACGTTGAGCAACGCCAACAGGCCGCCGAGGACGGCCGCCGCCGCCAGCGCCACCACCAAGTTCAGTGCATCCTGGGTCCAGCCGTCCAGCATGAGTGCCCGCAGCCCCTGGATCAGGTAGTCAATGGGGTTGAACTTGACCGCCGTTTGCAGCCAGCCGGGAAGCAGTTGCTCCGGCATGTAGGCAGTGCTGAGGAAAATGAAAATGAAGAAAAGCGGGAAAGCCGACTGCGTGGCCTGGTCGCTGCGGGTTTTCATCGCCAGGGCCGTCACCAACAATCCCACCGTCAGGCCACTAAACAGGACACACGCTCCAATCATGGCGACGGCACCCAAAACTCCGGTCTCCACTCGTGCCCCGAGCAGCAGGGCCACGAAAAGGATCAGGATCGCCTGGCCCGTTACGCGGGTCATCTCCGCCAGCAGCCGGGCGCCAACGATGATTCCAGCATTGGCGGGGGTGGTTCGCAGCTTGTCGAAATAGCCGGTGCGCAAATCGACAAGGAATGCCGCCGAAGCATTGGCCATGCCCAGAAATGTCGTGAGCAAGACAATGGCCGGGGCAATGAAGGCGTAGTAGTTGGAATCGGCGTGCGGGTGATTCGGGAGGTCCGTCGTAGCGCTGAAGATGCTGCCAAAGAGCACCAATTGCATCACCGGCATCACGATGCCAAAGATGAGGACGGTCGGAATGCGCGGAAATTGTCGCAGGTTGCGCATGTACAGGATGGGCATGGCTGCAAGGCTCATTCGGTCACCTCCGCGTCCGTTTCCAGGCGCTGTCCGGTATAATGCAGGTAGGCATCATCCAGAGAGGGCGACACCACTCGGGTGGAGGCCACGCCGAGGCCAATGCGCGACACCCACGAAAGGGCCGGTAGCAGCGATTCCCCACCGTCTTTCACCCGGATTTCAAGCATGTCGTCGTGCACCTCGGCGTAATGCCCGAAAATGGATTCCAATTGGTCTGCCTGGCGCCCGTTCGGGGCCTCCTTGAGCCGTACACGCAAGACATCCGAGCCGACCGACCGTTTCAGCCGCTCGGGAGTATTGGTGGCTGCAATTGCGCCCTGGCTCATGACGGCGAGGCGATCGCACAGGACATCCGCCTCCTCCATGTAGTGCGTGCTCATCAGGATCGTGAGTCCGTGCTCGTCCCGAAGGTTCCTCAGGATCGCCCACAGGTCACTTCGACTCTTTGGGTCGAGACCGGTGCTGGGCTCGTCAAGAAAGAGCACCTCGGGTTCGTGGATCAGGGAGACAGCCAGATCCAGGCGGCGCTGCATGCCTCCACTGAAACGGGTCACGCGCCGGTCCGCATGCTCGTTCAAGTCAAACATGGACAGCAATTCGTCGGCCCGCCGCACCGCTTTCTGACGGGCAATTCCATACAACCGGGCGTGCAGAACCAGCATTTCGCGTGCCGTGGCCAAATCATCCATGCCAACCTCCTGCATGGCAAAACCGATGCGTCGGCGAATCTGCATGGGGTGGTTTTTCACATCCATGCCCAAAACGCTGGCCTTTCCAGCAGAGGAGTGCCCAATCGTGCCGAGAATTCGCATGGCTGTGGTCTTTCCGGCGCCATTGGGGCCGAGGAGGCCGAAGATCTCTCCGGCCTGCACCTCGAATGTCACTCCCCTGAGTGCCCGGGTGCCATCCGGGTAGGTCTTTTCCAGGCCCTGCACGGAGATGACTGGATCGTCCACGGGCGGCGACACATGGCCTTGGTTTTAGGCGCTATCCCAGGACCCGGGCCGGCGGAAGCGAAGCAAAACATAATCAACAAACGCCTTGATCGGCCTCGTCGTGGAGTTGACTGATGTTGCAGGCCTCGGTCCTGCAAAAGCCGACAAGCTGAGGGCCGCCGGAATTACCACCGTTATGGAATTGGCCCAAATTGACATGCGCAAGCAGGTTGATGTAGGTATTCGCCGCGACACTTTGAAGAAGTTCAAGGAAGACGCCCGGAAGCTGCTCAAGGCCCAGGGAGTTGAATTCGAAAAGGCGGCCTACGGCAGCGCGAAGGGAGCAACCAAGGCAAAGCCTGCCGCAAAGGCGAAGGCGGCACCCGCGCCCGCCGCAGCGTCCAATGGTTCGAAGGCCACGAAGGTTGTCGAGCCCGTGCTGGCGGAGGTGGCCGCCAAGCCCCAATCCGCGGATCCGGTCGAGCCCAAGCGCGGTTTCTTCAAGCGCCTGCTGCGCCTGTAACCAAGCCGAAGCCTGAAGAGTGACGCCAGCTAGGGGGAGCCGTGCCCCGCGTGGCCTTTCAGGGAGAGCAGGGCGCTTATTCCGAGGACGCCCTGACGGCGTATTTCGAGCGCTCGGGCCAGCCCGCCGAACCGCTACCCTGTAGGACGTTTGCGGCTGCGGTTGCAGCCGTGGACAGCGGGGACGCGGATGTGGCGTTCCTTCCCATCGAGAATACGTTGGAGGGAACCGTTGCCGAGTCGCTGACGGCCATCCTGGAGTCGGATCTGTTCATCGTGGGTGAGGTCCGGTACAAGATCGTGCATTGCTTGATCGGTCATCCGGGCGCCACCCTGGAAGACATTCGGACCGTGTACAGCCATCCACAGGCGATTCGGCAGTGTCGGGATTTCATTGTCGCCCACAATCTGGAACCGCATCTGGCCTACGACACCGCGGGTAGCGTGCGTGAAGTCAAGGAGCGGGGCGAATTGGCCGAGGCTGCCATTGCGTCGAACCGAGCGGCCCAGGTGCACGGGATGGATGTCCTCCGGGCTGGCATTCAAAGCAGGGAGACCAACTTCACCCGTTTCCTGGTCTTGTCGAAGCAGGAGCGTCAGCCTGCGGAGGGGGATCGGGATCGCAGGATTCTGACAACCATCCTTTTCTCGACCCGCCACCGGCCGGGTGCCTTACACGAATGTCTGGGCGAGTTTGCCCGGTTTGGAATCAACCTGAGCAAATTGGAGAGCCGGCCTCGGGACGGCAAGCCCTGGGCTTACGATTTCCTGGTGGACCTGGAGGGGCGTCGGCAGGATGCGGATGTTTCTGCGGCCTTGTCTGGAATCCTGGCTCGCAGCAACGGCCTCCGGGTTCTGGGTTCCTACCCGGCCTGGGAGGCGGAGCCAGCTTCGTCGGCGCCGCGGGTCCAGGCGTAGCCGGTGACGGCGGCCATCACGACCAGCAGGCCGGCGATTTGGACCCCGTCGAAGCGGTCGCCAAGCAGGGCGGCCGACCAGATGGCGGTGGCCAGCAGTTCGAGGCCCACGAGCAGGTTGACCGGCCCCGCCGGGGCGCGTTGCAGGGCGGCGCTGAACAGGGCGAAGGCGGCGGTGGTGGGCAAGGCTACGTGCAGGCCCATCCAGCCCCAGGCGCTGCCGGGGACGGCCGCCAGGTCGGGGACGCCTTCGACGGCCAGCGCGAGCACGACGAAGTAGGCCGAGGAGATGGCGAACGATGCGAGGAGCATGGGCAGCAGCGGGATTTCCTGGCCGTGTTGGCGCAGGCGTACCGTGTAGTCGGCCCACGTGATGGCGGAGAGCAGCGCGAGGCCGAGACCGAGGCCGCTGATGCCGGCCAGGCCGGCGGTTCCGGCGGTGCCCGTGGAAGCCATGTAGGTGCCAAGGCCAAGGAGGGCGAACGCCGGGAGGAACCAGGGGCCGACGTGTTCGCCGAGGCGGCGGCGGGCGAACAGCGCTGTCCACAGGGGGGCGCTGTAGAACGCAATGGTTGCGAGCACCGGTGAGAGCCGTTCGAGGCTGTAGAGGTAGAACGTGAAGCTGACGCCGTAGCCGGCGAGCACGAGGATGACGATCGGGGGCTGCCGCGTGAGGCGCCAGGCCGCGGCGCGGCCGGGGCGTCCTGCGACGAGCAGCAGGATCGCCAGAGCCGCCACGGAGCGCACCGCATTGAGCGTCATGGGCTCGAAATCGACGAGGAGTTTCTTGCCCACGGGCCCTAGGAGGCCCCACGCCGCGTACGCCATGCCGGCCAGCACGAGGCCCTGGGCCTGCCGGGCAGCGGACCTCGCCTCGTCGCTCACGCGGCGGCGAGCCCCACGGCTCTCAAGGGTTTGCTGGGTCGCTCGTGGCCGCAGCGGAGGCAGGCGGGCCGGCCGGGCCCGTTGGGCCCGCCGGGCCCGGGGCGGTTGCGGCCGCGGCAGGCGGAGCCTCGGAGGAGATTGCCGGGTCGCGGCGGTCCCGGTTCCACAGGTACGCGGTCACGGCCCCCATGACCACGACGAGGCCGGCGATCTGCCAGGCATCAAACGAGTCCCCGAGAAGCAGCCAGGCGAAGACGGCCGTGGCTGCAAGCTCCATGCCCACGAGGAGGTTGACGCTGCTGGCGGGGGCCCGCTGGAGGGCCGCGGCGAACAGGAACAGGCTGAGCGTCGTGGGCACCGCCACGTAGACGGCCATCCAGGCCCAACTGATGGCGGGCACGGCGCTCCAGAGCGCGGCGCCAGGCAAGCCGTCCACGAGGAGGGCTCCCGCCACGAAGTACGCGGTGTTGCCCAGAAACGAAGCCGCCATCAGCGGGCGCAGCCGGGCGTCGGGAGCGACCTCCTTCAGGCCGACGGCGTAGATCGCCCAGCCAATGCCCGCGCCCACGGCTAGCGCCATGCCGCCCCAGTGGAAGTCCCCGGCGGGGCCGCTGAGGCCGAATAGCGCCAGCCAGGCTCCGGCGGCGAGGGCCGCCAGGGTTGGGATGAACGCCCAGCCCACGGGCTCCCCAAGCCGGGCCCGGGCGACCAGGGCCGTCCACAGGGGCGCCGTGAAGAAGCCCAGTGTCGCGTACGTAGCATCGATGAGCGTCACCGCGTACAGGAACAACGTGAATTGGACGCCGACGCCGAAGACGAGCAGCAGCGCCACGGCGGGTCGGCGCAGAAGAACGATGCCCTCCCGCCACGCCCGCGCAGGCAGCAGCGGCGCCAGCAACAGCGTCGCCAGGCTCAAGCGGACGGCGTTGAGCGTCATCGGCGGGAAATCCGCGAGGAGAATCTTGCCCACAGGGCTCAGCAGACCCCAACTGGCGTACGCCGCCGTCGCGAGGAGGAGGCCGGTCGCGGCTTTGTTCAACGCTACTCCGCCGTCGCCTGCGCCACGGCACCGAGTTTGTGCATGTCCGCAAGCACGTCCGCCATCGGCGCCAGGATTTCAGGCACATCCACGCCGTCGATGGGGGCGTTGAGCGAGACTCCCTGGTCCTTCTTGGTCTTCCAGACGTGGCTGTTGAACTCCTCCACCGCCTGCGTGAGGTCGGGGCGGGCAGCCAAGCCAACCGGGGAGGGGAATGCCGCCCGGTGGACATCCAGTTCGTAGATGCGGCTACCCAGGAAGTGGGCAACGAACGGACAGATGGGCGCCAGCAGCAGGAGCACCCGGCGCACCACCTCGTTCAACGTCCAGGCCGCCGCCGGGTCGCCGTTGTAGGCGCGGCCCTTGACCATCTCGACGTAGTGGGGCGCAAAGGTATTCCAAACGAAGCTGCGGACCGTGTTGGCGGGCGTGAAGAAATCCAGTTCCTTGTAACCCGCAACCGACTGCTCCACCACCGCGTCCAGCTCGCCAAGAATCCATTCGTCCGCCGCGTGCAGGTCGGCGGGGCGCTGGGCGGGCTCCTCGAAGCGGCGCACAAAGTTGGCCACGTTGGCCAGCTTTTGCAGGAACTTGCTGGCGCCTTGGATCTTCTGCGTGTTGATGCGGAAGTCGTCGCCGATGGTGCACTCGCCGCTGATCCACAGCCGGAAGGCGTCGCTGCCGAACTGGTCCAGGATCTCGTCCGGGTTGATGACGTTGCCAAGGCTCTTGCTCATCTTGCGGCCGTGCTTGTCCATGCCCATGCCGTGGATCCACGCCGTCTGGAACGCCGGCTTGCCCCGCAGCAGGTGGCTCTTGAGAGCCGTGTAGTAGAGCCACGTGCGAACGATGTCGCGCCCCTGCGGCCGGACGGAGCACACGTGGTCCTCGAACCAGGGCTTGTCGCTGTGGTCCTTGAGGATGTACAGGTTCGACACGGACGAATCCATCCAGGTGTCGAACACCTTCACCTCACCCACGACACGAAGGTCGGGGTGGGCTGCCTTGAACTCCTCCAGGCTGCCCTGGGGCTCGCGGGTGTCCCGGTGGACGACCCGGCTGCCCGTTGGCGGGTCCTGGCACCACGGCTGGCGATAGTCGTGCTCCTTGGCGTCGGCGTCGTACGGCGGCACCACCACGTACGGCGCCTCATTGCCGTCGCCGTCCACCGTCAGCCAGAGTGGGATCTCCGTGTGATAGTAGCGGCGGCGGCTGATGGGCCAGTCGATGGAGACGGTGTCGATCCAGTCCATCAGGAGCTGGCGGTGCTTGGTCGGCACGAACGCCATGTCTGTGGCGATCTTGCGCAGGTCGTCGGTGCAGTGGGTCTGCTTGACGTACCACTCCTTGAGCAGGATGATCTCGACGGCCGCCTTCGAGCGCTCCGAGATGGGGAACTTCTGCTGGACGACCGTGTGGCCCTCCATCAAGCCCGCCTCCTCCAAGTCGTCGATGATGGCCTTGCGCGCAGGCTCTGCCTTGAGGCCGGCGTAGGCGCCGGGCGTCAGGAGCGGTTGGCCGTTTTCCTGTAGGGGTCGCACGCCATCGACGGCCTCATCGGGCACGCCTGCGGCTTCCGTCAGCTTGCCATCCATGCCGATGGCGGCGATGGGCTCCAGGCCCAGCTCGCGGAACAACTGCACGTCCGCCTGGTCGCCGAAGCTGCACACCATCATCACGCCGCTGCCGAAGTCGGCCTTGACGTGGGTGTTGGCTGCGATGGGCACCTCCGCGTTGCCGCTGTTGCCCAGGCTTCGGCCGTTGATCGTGGGCAGCACGGCGGTTTTGCCAATCAGATGGGCGGTGGCTTCGTTGTCCGGGTGGACCAAGACCTGCCGGCAGGCACAGATCAACTCGGGCCGCGTCGTCGAGATGACGATCGTCTCGCCGGTCTCCTTCACCGTCCACTTGACGTGATTGAGGCGCGTCTTGCGCTCCTCGTAGAACACCTCGGCGTCGGCGATGGTGGTGCCAAGCTTCGGATCGTAAGAGTTGGGGCGCAGCTCCTCAACGATCAGCCCATCCTCGAAGAGCTTCAGGAACTGAGCCTGGCTGAACGCGCGGTACTCGGGCGAGTCCGTTTTGTAACCCCCGGCGAAGCCGCACGACAGGCCAATGCGCTGACCGATGCGAACCATGTCGTCCGAGAACTCCGAGATGGCCTCCTCGCACGCCGCGTTGAACTCAGCCCGATCCCAGTCCTGCATCCGCTTCTTGAACTTCTTCTCGATGGCGAACTCGATGTTGATGCCGTTGCGATCCACGCCCCACGGAAACAGCACGTCAAAGCCTTCCATGCGCTTGGAGCGGGCGATCACGTCGATCAAACTGTAACCGGCCACCGCGCCAATGTGCCAGCGGCCACTGGGATAGGGTGGGGGCGTGTCAATGGACCAGACCGGGCGGGCGCCGTCGCCTACAAACGGCAGCGGGTCCGCGGCCAATTCACCCGCGATGCGCTGCTCAAGGTCGACGCTCCATTTCTCCAACTGGTCCTCAGACATGGCGTTCGGGCCGGGCCACGATAGGGGGCTTCTTAGGGTTTCAGACGCCCTGCGGGCGGCGTGTTGATCTGCCAGCCCGCAGAGCACGGGGTGCGCCGCGGCCGCCGCCATGTTCGCTCTGGGATGAACCCACGCGGGGAACGGGCGGTTGTGTTGTCGGCGCCGTCCCCCCGCGGCCGTGCCGTTGGTTCTTAAACCGCCCAACCCCGCCCGGGTCCCGCTGGCGGCCTCCGCCCGCCTCGATGGATCACTGTGGTAGCACAGTCCTTTTAACATCCCACGCTAACAGGCCGTCTCGAAGACCATGAAGTTGCGTGCCCTTTTGGCCCTCGCACTCGTAGCGGCGGCGGCCCTCTCCGGCTGCTTCGGCAGCGATGACGAGCCCACCGACGACCACTGTGACGACGGCCACACCGACGCCGAATGCCCCGATGAACTGGGCGGCCAGGGCCTTGGCAACGAGACGGCCGAGAACGAAACCGTCATTCCCAACGTGCCTCCGACCGTGGCGCTTGTCGTGTTCGACGACGGTGGCAACGAGACCCGC
>JBFIJP010000099.1:0-11659 GCA_041600695.1 Thermoplasmatota archaeon
AGGCGTCCGAGGGCGGCGGGGCGCGCTGGTCGCCGGGCGCGGCGGTCGCCGGGCGCCCCGGTCGTCGTGGGTCACGCTCGGTAACCCAAAGCCGCGAATGGCCGCCACGGACGGCGCGGGGTGAGTCGAGGCTGCCGCGTATCTACGAGCCGCTGAGGAAATTAATGAGGAGCGACAGGAGGCCAAAGCCGCCGAGCCGACCAGGCCAACGTGGCCACGGGGCGACAGACAGCCCCGCCTGAAGGGATTACGCCGGCGGAGCCGGCGCTGCGGTCACCTTTGCGACGATTCCGTCAAACCGTGCCACGGGCACGATGGCCAGGAGCCGTCCGCCCCGGCCAGCCACTTCCCGCAGCCGTCCGGCCATGTGGTCCTCGCGCATCTCCTCCACCCGGCGCAACTGTTTCAGGTTGTTCTGGTAGGCATCCCACTTGCGTGCCAGATCGTACGGGTCGGCGGCATCCTCGAACGGCTCCAAGAGCACCTTCTTTTGCAGGCGCCCGGAGCGCAGGACAGTCCGGAAACCGACCTGCTTGATGTACACGTGGGAGTGGGTCTGGTCGTCCATGTCCAGGGCTTCCATGGGCACTTCGGCGGCCGTCGCCAGCCGGTGGACTGCCTCCAGGTCGGGGCTTGGCACCCGGCTGGGCCCCCAGCGCGCCAGCAACTCAAAGAACCGCTCCTCGGACTCCGACAGTTCGGGCAGCAGCTCAAGCGGGTCCTTGGCCTCCGCCAGCGTGGTCAGCCCCTCAAGATCCTCCGGCGGTACCCCGAGGGCGACCACATCGGGTCGGTGTGCCTCAAAGGCCGCCTCGATGCGCGCGGCATCGGCCTCGAAGCCGGCGATGGTTGCTACGGCCAGAACATCGCACGATCCGATGCTCAGGCGCTTCTCGGGTCCCCCCACGTTGGTTCGGACGCCCTCACCAAGAATGACCCTTTGGATGCATTGCGCGCCTGCGGGACGCCCACGAACGCGCACCGCCCGATACCGGGACCCGCGTCTTGGCTGTGGTCGCTTCCTCGGCAGGGGGCAAAGGGCCGGCCAACCTGCGTGCCCGATCAGGGGACGCCCCCCTTCCCGACGACCGCGACGGGCGCGCCGCGAGGGCCTGGCGGGGCTCGCTCCGGCAAGCACGCGGCTTATGTACCGCCATACTACTCACGTGTTGGAGACACAGGGGTTCACATCATGAAGATCGACATCGGTTCGGAAGGCAAGATCCTGGGCACCAAGCGCGTGAGCCCCAACGGCCAGGTAAGCGGGCTATCGGAGTACGCTGGCGAAGAGGTCCTAATCATCTACCCAGGCCCCCGCGAACCCCGCATCCGCATGGAGGCGGGCGACTACCTCCGTGAGGTGGAGAAGGCGGTCAACAGCCAGATGAAGACCGCGTTCCACCAATACCAGGCGCTCAAGGAGAAGTACAAGGACCCCGCCGCGGCCAGCCAGGCCTTCATCCGCTCGAAGAGCCCCAAGACCTTCCACAACCTCATCGACACGGTGGATTCGTGGGTGGGCGAGCAGGTAGGCAGGGCCGAGAAGAAGGTCGCTGAGAAGCTCGGCGAAGAGGACTGAACGGGCCAGCGGGCTCCGCCCACTTCCGGGGGGAAGGACGGCTGGTGAAGCTCCGGCGCACCCGCCCGATCAGATGTCCTTAAGCGCCTTGACGATCGAGCGCTCGTCCGCGTCGTCGGCCAGCAGCACCTGGAGGGCGCGCAGACCACGCCGTGCTTCCTCGTCGGCCGCGTTCAGTCGGACGACGTCCTCGAAGGCACGGATGGCCTCCTCCAGCAGCCGCTTGACGCCGGTGCGGGCGGGCATCTGCTGACCCGGTCCCGAAGGGATCGCGTCTGCCTTGGCGCACGCCAGCAGAAGATTGGCCAAGCCGTACTGGTAATGAATCTCAGTCGTCGAGGGACTCAGTTCCCGGGCGTGCTCTGCGGCCTTGACTCCGGCCTCGAAATTCCCTACATCCATTTCCAGGATCGCCTTGCGCAGCATCCTCTCGGCCGAGGGGCCGAGCCGCTTGATCTCCAGGTTCAGGGCCGCCAATCCCTGGAAGTGTTGGACGTAGTCGACATCGAGGGGCGCATGAATCAGGTGAAGGAGGTTGTTGGATGCCATGGGTATCAACCCAACCCTTGTTCGGTCGAAACAACCTACTTAGCCAGAACGCGCAAGGATTAACTACGCATCACCAGGCCCGGTAATCCCCTGCGTTGGCCCTGTCCCCCAGGCCCTGCTGCCACCAGGCGGTGTGAGGTGGGGAGGTCCAGCGGTCGTTGGGTCTTCCCCCTGGCTGCTGTTGCGGCGGAGGTGTCTGCGCTCCCCAAACCAGTCCCTTATAACAGCCGGGTCCATGGAGAAGCCGAGCATCCCAATGACGGAAGAGTCACCCGGCCTGCCGCCCGCCGGCGGATCCGAGGCACCCCCCGAGGCACCGCCCGCGCCGTCGGCGCCGGCCGTGGGCGACGCTCCGGCGCCGGAGTCCGGCGCGGGGTCCGCCAGCCCACCAGCAACCTCCGAGCGTCGCAGCAATGGCTCCGCGCACGGCAAGATTGGCTCGGCCGCCCGGGCGGCTGTAGCAGCGATCTCAGCGGCCGCCACTCCGGTCAACGACTGGATCAAGACCCAGGATTTCGAGACCACTGCCGATCTGCACGTTCCGGACAAGCTCCTGGACCAAGTGATTGGACAGGATCATGCTGTAACGGTGGTCCGCAAGGCGGCCGAGCAGAAGCGGCACGTCATGCTCATTGGCGAGCCCGGCACGGGCAAGTCCATGCTGGCGCGTGCCATGACCGAGTTCCTTCCCAAGGAGGAGCTCGAAGACATCATCGCCTACCCCAACGCTGAAGACCAGAATACGCCCCGCATCCGGGTGGTGCCTGCGTCCAAGGGCAAGGAAATCGTGGACGCCCAGAAGTTCGAGGCGCGCAAGCGTCAGGAACAGCGCGGCTTCATGATGATGATGATGATATTGACCGTCATCGGCCTAGCTGTCTTCTTCGCCATCAGTTTCGGCGACCCCATGTACGCCATCTGGGGTGTGCTGATTGCGGTCCTGATTTTCTTCATTTTCCGTTCGCCGTCCATGAACCGGACGAATCAGATGGTTCCCAAGCTGCTCGTCACACATGACCAAGACGAGGCGGCGCCCTTCATCGACGCCACGGCCGCCCACTCCGGTGCCCTGCTGGGGGATGTGCGCCACGACCCGTTCCAGGCAGGCGGCCTCGAAACCCCGGCCCACGACCGGGTGGAAGCTGGAGCCATCCACAAAGCGCACAAGGGTGTCCTGTACATTGACGAGATCAACACTCTGGCGTTGCAGTCCCAGCAGCACCTGCTGACGGCCATCCAGGACAAGAAGTTCCAGATCACCGGCCAGTCGGAGCGCAGCTCGGGTGCGATGGTCAAGACGGAGCCGGTTCCGTGCGATTTCATCCTGTCTGCGGCCGGTAACCTGGACGCCTTGCAGGGCATGCACCCGGCGCTGCGCAGCCGTATCCGCGGTTACGGGTACGAGGTGTATGTCAACGACAAGATGGACGACACCGAGGACAACCGGCAGAAGCTCGTCCGTTTCGTCGCGCAGGAAGTGAAGAAGGACCGCAAGATTCCTCACTTTGACCGGAGCGGCGTCGCGGAAATCATTCACGAGGCCCAGCGGCGCGCGGGTCGCAAGGGCAAGCTGACGCTGCGCCTTCGCGAACT
Organism: Thermoplasmatota archaeon; assembly: GCA_041600695.1. Classification (GTDB taxonomy): domain Archaea; phylum Thermoplasmatota; class E2; order JACPAO01; family JAHFTW01; genus JBFJVP01. The sequence goes on from JBFIJP010000099.1 coordinate 3,722, forward strand.
GGGTGGCCTGGTTCGAGTGGCTGGCGACTTGGCCCACGAGGAGGGTGCCGAAGTGGCCACGCAGGACCATGTCATTCGCGGCAAGAGCATCGCTCGCTCGCTGGAGCAGCAGATCGCGGACCGCGGCATCGAGCACAAGCAACAGTACAACCTGATCCGGACGACCGGCGCCTTCATCGGTGTTGTCAATGGCTTGGCAGTGTTCAGCGCGGACCCGAGCATGTCTGAGTTCTCCGGCATCGTGATGGAGATCGATGCGCAAATGGCGCCGGCCTCCAGCCGCGGCGAAGGCAAGATCATCGCGACCGGCAAGCTCGGTGACATCGCCAAGGAGTCGGTGCTCAACATCAGCGCTATCGTCAAGAGGTACCTCGCCGAGGACGTGTCCAACCACGACGTGCACGTTCAATTCGTGCTGGCCCACGAGGGCGTGGAAGGCGATTCGGCCAGCGTGTCCATTGCGACGGCGGTGCTGTCCGCCTTGACCAAGACGCGGGTTCGCCAGGATGTTGCGATGACGGGTAGCCTCAGCGTTCACGGCCTCGTGCTTCCCGTTGGAGGGGTCACGGCCAAGATCGAGGCGGCGGCCAAGATTGGCATCAAGAAGGTGCTCATTCCGGCGGCCAACGAGATCGATGTGCTGATCGAGGACGAGTACGCCGAGTCGGTCGTGGTCGTTCCCTGCGATACACTGCATGATGTGCTGGAGCATGCCTTGGTGGACTCTGCCGCCAAGACGGAGCTCTTGGACAAGCTCAGCGTCCTGGAGGAAAGCCTCGAGGGGGGCCCGACGCCGCCGATTCCGGTTTCCCCCGCCAGGCGTGGGGAGACCTGACGCCGTTCGCCAAACTAGAATAGTCTAAGCGTCTTGGGTCTGGCAAGCAACCATGCATGGACTCGTCGTGGGCCGCTTTCAGCCTCTGCACAAGGGGCACGCGGCCTTGATCAAGGCGGCTGTGGAGGACTGTGTCAACGTCACGGTTGGGATCGGTTCCAGCAACGCTCCCCAGAATCTGCAGAATCCGTTCTCGTTTGAAGAGCGCCGCCGGATGTTGGGGGCATCGTTTCCGGGGATTCGGGTGCTCGCGATTCCGGACATTCACGATCCGCCGCGCTGGGTGGATCATGTCTTGGACATCACCGGTCCGGTTGATCGGGCTTATGGCAACGATACGCGGACCCTGGACCTCTTCGAGGATGCCGGGGTGCCGGTGCGCCGTCCGGGCATGGTGCAGCGGGAGCAGTTTGAGGCCAGCACGGTGCGCATGCAGATGGCCGAGGACGATGGCGCCTGGCGGCGGGCTGTGCCCCCCGCCGTAGTCGAGGTGCTGGATGCCATTGAGGCTGGCAAGCGCCTGAGGCTGCTTGAGGCGCGGGCTTGATCGGGCCGACGGACGAGTCGTGTCTGGTGGCTTGCTCCACGAAGGTCTTACCCGGGGTTTGCCTGGCGGGGCCATGACCCGGCCCGAGCGCATCGTCGACCTGCTGCGGCAACGTGAGTGGCGCGTAGCCGTGGCAGAAAGCTGCACGGGTGGCATGCTCGGGGCGGCGTTGACTAGCGTGCCCGGCGCCAGCGCGGTCTTTCCTGGTGGCATCATCGCCTATTCGGACGACGTGAAGCGGGAGTTATTGGGAGTCTCCCCGGCGCTGATCGAGAATCATGGTGCCGTGAGTGGCGCGGTCGTGGAGGCCATGGCCCACGGTGTGCGCGACGCGCTCGGGACCGACGTGGGCGTGGCTGTTTCTGGCATTGCCGGCCCCCTGGGAGCAACACCTGGCAAGCCCGTGGGTACGGTGTGGGTGGCGGTGGTTGGGCCGGGCCGGCTCATCACGGTCCACCGGTATGTCTTCGATGGCGATCGGCCTGCGGTTCGGCGCCAGGCGGTGGATGCTGCCCTGGAGCTTGCTGCGGCCAATCTCGACGAGGCGGTTGCGGACTTGCAGGCTGCCAATCCGATCGGGTGATCTCAGGGGATCAGGCGCCGAATCGTCGCTTGCGTTGCTGGAATTCCCAGATGGCCCGCAGGAATTCCAGTTTGTCCAGGTTGGGCCAGTAGACATCGGCGAAGTAGAGTTCGGCGTAGGCCGCCTGCCAGAGGAGGAAATTGCTGATGCGCTCTTCGCCGCTGGTGCGGATGATGAAGTCGGGGTCGGGCAGGTCGCCGGTGTAGAGGCGTTGCTGGATGGTGTCGGCGGTGACATCCTGGGCGCGCAGGGTGCCGTCGCGGACCTCGCGGGCGATTTGCCTGACGGCGTCCACGATTTCCTGTCGGCCGCCGTAGGCGATGGCCACCGTGAAGTGGAATCCGTCGTAGTTGGCGGTTTTGGCCATGGCGAGTTCGGCGGCCTCCCGCACCGATGGGGGAAGGAGCTCGAGGTGTCCGATGGCGCGCACGCGGATCTTGTGTCGGTGCACCCGTTCGTCGTCGGCCATGGACCTGAAGTTGCGCTCGAACAGTTCCATGAGCAGTTCGAGTTCGGGGCCGGCCCGTTGGAAATTTTCGGTGCTAAAGGCGTACACGGTCAGGATGCGGATGTCCAGTTCGAGGCACCAGTCGAGCACCGTTTCGAGGCGCTGGCGGCCGGCGACATGGCCCATGCTGACGTCGGCCAGGCCGAGCACCTGGGCAAAGCGGCGGTTGCCGTCCATGATGATCCCGACGTGGTAGGGCACGGGGGCCTTCTTGATGCGGTCTTCGAGTCGCCTGGCCCGTATGCGGTCGAGCCGGCTCACGATGCTCCAGGCGAGTTTGCTGTTGGCCAGCTTCGATGCCGGCCCGCGGATGGCGCGGTAGCGCAGCAGGGACTTTGCCAGGTCGTCGACCTTGCGCCCCGCCCGGCGCTCCAAATCTTGCACTCGCTGGCCCACGCGACGGCGACGGGGGGTCCCCTATTCAACTGCGCCGTGCAGGCGATGACGGGACCGACCCTCGGCCCGGCCTCCGGCCCGGCCGTGGTGCTTTCACCTACCCCTTGCATGGAGCCTCGTGCCCTGCCCCCATGGCGGCATGTGGATGTCCCCGCCGTCGACCCGGGCCGCATCGTCTTCCATGTGGACATGGATGCCTTTTATGCAGCCGTCGAGGCGCGGCGGAGGCCCGAGTTGGCGCAGGTCCCTGTCGTAATCGGTGCGGACCCACGCGGTGGCCGGGGCCGGGGCGTCGTCTCCACGGCGAACTACCCCGCGCGCCGCTACGGCATCGGCAGCGCCATGCCCATTTCGGAGGCCTATCGGCGCTGTCCCACAGCGGTCTTCCTGCGGCCGGACTTTCCGCTCTACAAGGAAGCCAGCCGCGCGGTCATGGAGGTTCTGGAAGATTATGCGGACATCCTTCAGGTGGTGGGCATGGACGAGGCCTATCTGGACGTGACCGAAGCCTGCGGCGGAGACTTTGACCGGGCCAGGGGGCTGGCTCGCAGCCTACAGTCGGCGGTCCGCCGCGCCACGGGCCTCTCCTGCTCGGTGGGTGTGGCGCCCAACAAATCCGTGGCGAAGATCGCTAGTGACCACCGCAAACCGCATGGCGTCACGTGCGTCCGGCCCCGGGAGGTCAAGGGGTTCCTGGCGCCGCTTCCCACCAAGGCCATCAACGGCTGCGGGCCGCGCAGCGTGGAGCGCCTGGCCGCCATGGACATCCTCACCGTCGGCCAACTGGCGGAGATGGACCCCGGCACCCTGGAAACCCAGTTTGGCAGCCACGGCCGGTGGCTCCACGCGGTGGCCACGGGCCGCGACGATCGGCCGGTGGTGGCTGGCCGGGGGCCGCCCAAGAGCATGGGCAACGAGCGGACCTACCCGCGCGACGAAGGGGACGGGGACGCCGTGAGGGACACGGCCAAGCGGTTGCTCGAAGACCTGCTGGCCGCTGCGGGTCGGCGCGGTCTTGCGTTTGCAACGCTTAGTGTCAAGATGCGGTACCGCGACTTCACGACGCTGACCCGGGCGGACACGAGCCCTGCTGCCATGGATGCCGCCGACCCAGACACCCTGGCGACCGCCCTGGCACGCCTGGACGGCCTCCTGATGCCCCTTCTTGACGGGCGCGCCGTCCGCCTCGTGGGGGTCCGCTTGCAGGGACTGACGGCCTGTCGTCAGAGGACCCTGGCCGGTTTTGGCCTGCGAGCCGAGGCACGGCCGCCGGCCCTCCATCGGCCGGCACGACCCTCCCAGAGCAGCCGCCAGGTGACCATTGTGCCCGTGCGCCGACCAAGTTTCCTCAACGCCGTCTAGCGGATGGATGCGTGGCCAAACTTGACATCGAAGTCGTCGCACCAGACAATGATGCTGCTCCAGTTGGTGCCTGCCCCCGCCGGCAGGCGAACGTTGAACGTGCCTCGCAGGGTGGCTTGCCCATCCTCGGCGCCTCGATCAACGGGAACCCGCATGACCTGGCCGGCATCGTAGTCGCCCGCGGGGTCTGTGGACAGATAGAAGTAGACATCGGGCCCGCTCGTGGCATCATAGTCCTCGAAGCGCAGGAAAGGCCCATCACTGGATGCGTACAACGTCACCTGGCCAGAAACCCGATGCACTGAATCGGCGCCGGTGAACGCCCCGCTGGCCAAGACGACCAAGCTGGGGTCGGAGCGATCAAGATCATCGTTCACCCGAGTGGTTCCCTTCGGCCCAAAGAAATCCCATGCGAACCAGCCCCCCACGGCGATCGCCGCGACGGCTGCAACGATCAGGATACGGCGATCCATGCTACCCCACGGTGCCGGGGGCGTACAAAGGTGTTGGCAGCCGGGCCGTTGGTGCAAGCCGCCGCCAAGTCCCGTTGGGTTGCGCGGTCTTGCACGGGGTCGGTGGCCTCTTGAACGGGGCCTGCCTCGCGCGGCCGTCCATGGAGCCGCTTGCCGCCGCCAATCTCGTACGGGACGCAGCCCGCCGCAGCACCCAGCACTTCCGCTACGGGTTGCCGATGATCGCCAGCGAGAACATCGTGTCACCCCGCGTGCAGGAGATGTTGGTCACGGACCTGCACGGCCGTTACGCGGAAGGCATGCCGGGCAAGCGCTACTACCAGGGCTGCGATTTCTTCGACGAGATCGAGGCTGCGGGCATCGCAATGGCCGAGGAGGTGTTCGGCGCCAAGTTCGCCAACATCCAGAGCACCAGCGGCACGAACAGCAACCTTGCCGCGCTCAAGGCCCTCGCCAAGCCCGGCGATTCCATTACGGCCGTCTCGACGGCGGACGGCGGCCACATCAGCCACGCTCCCATGGGCGCCGTGGGCATGCGCGGCCTCAACCTCCACACATATCCCTGGGACGAGGAGCAGATGACCCTGGATGTGGATGCGGCCGTCAAGCTCATTCACGAAGTCAAGCCGAAGCTGGCCCTCTTCGGCCAGTCCATGATCCTGTTCCCCACCCCAATGGAGGAGGTTGCGGCGGCGGCAAAGGAGGAGGGCGGGACCGTCATGTATGACGGCGCCCATGTGCTTGGCCTGATTGCTGGCGGCGAATTCCAGGATCCCTTGCGCGAGGGCGCCGACGTGATGACCGGCAGCAGCCACAAGACCTTCCCCGGACCCCAGGGCGGTTTTGTGCTGAGCAGCAGTGAGGACGCGAAATTCAACCGGCGACTCAACGCGGGGGTGTTCCCCGGCGTTTGCAGCAGCTACCACCTGCACCACGTCGCCGGAAAGGTCGTGGCCCTGGCCGAGTTCAAGGCCTTCGGACGCGACTACGCTCGCGACATCGTCGCCAACGCCAAGGCCCTCGCATCGGCGCTCGCAACGCGCGGCTTTGATGTGCTGGGTGAGGCCCGCGGGTACACTGCGAGCCACCAGGTTGTCACCCGCCACGGCGAATCCGACAGCGGCGCTGGCGCCAAGGCCGCCCAGTTGCTGGAGGATGCGGGCATCGTCACGAACATGAACATGCTCCCCGGCGACACCAAGCCCCTGCACCCAAGCGGGTTACGCCTGGGCGTCCAGGAGCTGACCCGCGTCGGCATGGGCCTCGGCGAAATGGACCAGGTAGCCGGCTTCTACGAGCGGGTTCTCGTGAAGGGCGACAGCCCCGCACGAGTGAAGCAGGACGTCGCTGCCATGCGCGCAGATTTCCAACGCGTTCACTATTGCTTCAACGAGCACGGCCTCGGGGGCTACGAGTTCCACGAGTTGGCCGGCGCGTGAATCGTTCGCCGGTGGCGACAGGGTGGCGCCGCCGGACGGGGCCTTTTCCGTCGTTTCGCGGCGCGGTCGTGAAAAAAAGTGGAGAGAACGACCGGCGCGTGGCTTAGCGGGCAGGCCTGTGCCACCTGCCGCTGTTGGGGTTGCCGGCCCTGCCACCTCTATGGGCCCCAAATGGCTCGCGCTTGCTTGGTCACGCGCACCCGAAGATCCTGGATCGTTTCCCATTCCACCACGTTATGTGCTCGCGTTGCAAGACTTGTTAAATAGCGGGTCCGACGGCCTTGTTCTTGGAAATCATACATGCCGTCGGCCGAGCGTTGGGCAATGCCGGTCTGCATGAAGAGCGTGAGCTTCGGGTGACCGCCCCACTTGAAGTCTCGTACAAGCATCCCGCCCTCAAACACGGTACCAAGCACTTTGCACTCGCGGGGCATGATGACGAAGTAGTGTTCAGTGCGGTGAATTGCTTCCAAGCGTTCGAAGAAGGCAACGTCGTCCTCGCCGCCATCTTGGGCCTGGGGGTCCATGACGACGCCCATCGCCTGCCCGCCCGAATCCACTTCGATGAGCCGGGCAAGAGAAACGCGAAGCTCGTGCGGGGTCGGATCGACCTGCCCGCCCGGGATCGAAGGCGGGCGGGCGCCATCCCATTGATCGGGCCCGAGGAGGAAGATCCCAACGGGCACGTCACGCGAGGACTTGGTGTCCGTGGTCCGCGAGGAATTCGGATTTGAAGGCGTGGCGCAAGTCGATGGATAAGTCTTCGGGAAGGGCCCCTTGCTCGGCCAAGCTAAGGAAGACTTCGGCGATTCCGGAACCGCGCGCAGTGGGGCTGAAGAGACTCCGGTACTGCCGGCCAGCAGGTTCGAGTCTCTTGTTGATGAGGACGTGGAATTGGAGGCGTTCCAAGGCATCCTGGTAGGGTTGCCGGCTTGGTTCGCCGGCTGCGCGGTGTAATTCAGCCCATCGGAGTTCGTCGCCGAAGCGGTATAGTTCAAGGAGGATTCGTCGATCCAGTTCATGTTTCATTACGGTGTGTAACGCCTCCAGAACGTCCTCGTGCGGGGAGCCTGGTGGCGGGCTGTCTTGGGCTGAGGTCATGGGGCTCCAGTCTGATATTGGACTAAATTGACATTTAACATTTGCTGTTACCTGGGGGGGGTTGGGCCCTCGGCGAGGCGAGGCCGCCGTCCACATGGCGCGCGGGGCGCGACTCCCTTATGTTGACTTCGTGTGACACCACCGTGCGCATCGCCATCACCGGCACCCCTGGGGTCGGCAAAACCACCCTCGCCCGGCTTGCTGGCGAACGCTTGGGCTGGACGGTCGTGGATGTCAAGCAGTGGGCCCACGAGGCCGGCTGCGTCGTCGGCCATGACGCCGCCGACGACGCCGACGTGATCGACGTCGATGCCCTCTGCGAGTTGGTACCCGACGATGATGGTTCCACGATCATCTATGAAGGCCACCTCAGCCACCTGCTGGAACTGGATGTCGCCTGGGTCATCCGCTGCGACCCCCGTGTCCTACGGGCGCGACTGGAAGCCCGTGGCTACCCGCCGGCGAAAGTGGTTGAGAACCTGGAGGCGGAGGCGTTGGACCTGATTCTCCAGGAAGCGCTGGAGTACTGTGGACGAGTCATTCAGGTGGACGCTAGCGCACGGAGTTCAGCGGAACTTCTGTCGGCATTCGCCGAAGGGACAAACGATGCTTTCAAGGGCCACTCCATCGAACCGGTTGACTGGAGCGACCAGCTCCCCCTTCGGTGACCCTCTTGGTTCTGGACAATTACCGA
>JBFIJP010000100.1:0-11647 GCA_041600695.1 Thermoplasmatota archaeon
GGAACCTCGTTGCCGTAGGACGCCAGCCGGACATCACCCGCGGGGTCCTCCAGCAGGGTCAGCCCGGCGACGGGCGAAACCATCAGCAGCGCGATCAACAGGAGTACCTTCACACATGTTCCAGCACCATCCTCCATGAAAGGCTGGTGCCCGCCGGGCACCGTTGCGGGCGCGGCCCAATGCCGCCCTAGCGCGCCGAATCCATGGGGATGACCATGAAGCCGGCCCCCTCCGTGGTCGTGGAAGGCCCCACCATGGTTTGCCGCAGTTCACGGAACAACACCAGGTCGATGGGATCGAGCACGTGCGCACTGGCCGTCGACGCGCTCAGCCAGCCGCCGCCGAGCGAAACATCGGCTGAAGGCAAATAGAACGGAACGGGAGACCCGTCACCGGTCCTGAAGCCGTACGAACCATCCTCAAGGCCGGCGCGAGCACTGGGACCGGTGCCGCCGTAACTCCAGCCACGGGCCTTGAGAACCACGTCATCGTACTCCTGCACCGGCAGGTTCCACAGGCGCAGCCGCTCCACGTCAACCAGTTCGGCAGCATACAATGCCTCGTCCGTCGGCTCGGGTTGCACAACCACCATGCCCTCCCGGGGCCCCATTGCCCAGTCCATGGGAACGCCGCCGGTGCCGAGATGGAGCGTGTAGCCCGCCACGCTATTGGCCGCCACCAACAGGTACGATTGGCCGGACTTCAGCGTCATCGACCCAAGCGCCGGCTGCTCATCGTCCGTCCCGCCGGGCCAGATGGCCCACTCGGGGGTGCCCCACCATTCGTAGTACCAGGCGTGCTCCTCGTCGTAGTAAACGTGTCCGGGCTCGCCCAAGGTGATGAAAGTGTAATTGTTGCCCAGGTAGATTTCGTCGCCATCGTCGGAGAAGATGTCCAGGTCCTCCATTACGTTGTGCTTCAAGACGATGGAGACACGCATCGTTTCGACGGGCGTGATCACCAGGCGCCCCCAGCCCGTGCCCAGTCGAACCGAAAGCGCGGCGCCCGGCTCCAACGTCACGTTAGCTTCCGCAGCCAGCGTTGGGACGGGCCCCGGCGGGGCTCCTGCGTTGTCGTCCGGTGCAGAAATGACCAAATCCCGGACGGGGGCGGGGGTGGACGTGACCGGCGCATCGTCGGCGCAGCCTGCAAGGAGCAAGCAGAACACCACGAGGCCGGCTACCAGGGGGTGGAAGCGCATCGAACGCCACACCCCCACACCTTCGATAAGCCTTCGCGCCCAAGGTCTGGGTCAGCCGCAGCCGCACTGGCACGGCGGGTACAACGGGGGCCGCCACCACCCGCCGCGGTGCCCGCCCTGCCGGCAAATCCGACTCTCGTTGCGGCGTTGAAACCACTCATTTTCGCGTCTCGGGCTCAGTTTCAAGATGGGATCTCGACTCCTGCGCCACGGCGCTCGCCTATGGCAAACGCTCCCATCCGGAAGACCGGCAACCCGACGCCCAACCCCGCCCCCGCGGCAACCCCCAAGACCGCCCAGCCCACCCCTGGCGCGAAGGCCCCCGCCACCCCGGCCAAGCCCAGCGCCAAGCCCTCCGCTGGCGGCCGCAAGAGCAGCTAGTCGCCTGAAGGCGGCCTGTTCCCCCTTTCCCTTCCCGTTTTTTGACAGCCCTCTTGACGACGGGGCCGCAGGGCTGCCGCGGAGCATCGGTCCCCCGGTCGCCCGGATCGCCCCGTTGGTCCAGGTCGTCCCCGGACATCGCGGACCGCCAGAGGGCCGTAGGCAAGAGCGCCCGGCGGCCCACCGCGCCTCGGCCCAGGGACATCTTCACCCCACATCGCCCAACGCGTCCAGGCACCCCCAGGCCGGCCGCCTGACGTGGGGAGGCCTTGCGTTGGACCCAACCCGAAGGGTCGCGTGCGGGCCCGGCGACGGGTTTCAAGGACCCCGCCCGACAAGGAATGTTTGGAGCGGATCCCAATGGTCCAACCCCAGAACCGACCCAACGAAAGCAACCCGGACGTGGAGGAGGTACCCTCCGTCCACCGTCTGCCCAGCCTACCGCAGAACCTCCGTCGTGTCTACGACGAATTGGTCGACGTAGGCGCCACCGGCCCGGCCAGTGCCCGCCCCGTGGAGTACCTGAGCAGGGAGCTCCATCACCCCAAGAAGGAGATGGAACACGAGCTCCACGTACTGGAGGGGAAGGGCGTCGTCGCCCACGTAACCTCTGGTAACGAGACGGCTTGGTACGCCCGCCGGTAGCCGCACACTCCTCTTTTTCCCCCTTTTTCCATAGTTTTCCGTTTGACTCGTGATTTGATTCGTACATTCTCGCCGCAAAAGTTAACCCGGGCGGGCCGGGGTTTGGCTCATGCGTTGGCTAGGTTTGTTTTGCGTCATGTTGATGTCCGGCTCTCTGGCCGGCTGCGCCGAGGATGCGGCGGCCCCCGTGGACGAAGCACCCGTACGGGGCGAGCGGGACGTGTCCGACCCTTGGGCCGGCGGCGACCGGCTGGTTGTGGCCGAAAGGACCAGCGGCGATATGGCAATGGAATTTGATGTGGTGTGCGTGTTCGGTGGCGGCGTGGAGTTGTCCCGCTCGGGGGACCGCATCGCCGCAGGCACCAGTCACCTGGAAGTCACCCTCACCGTCCCCGCTGTGTACACGGGTTATCAGGTCGGATACTCCATTGAGAGCGGCGAAACCGTATGGCTGGACACCGTTGCCGCGGGCGAAGAGGCTGTCCAGGCCATCGAGGTGGCGCCGGACCAGATCGAAGAGGATGGCCGCAAGTGGACGTTCCACATGCGAGCCAACGTGTCGAGCGCCGAGCAGGACTGTTACACCGGCGGTGGGCACGGCGATCTGCGCATTACGATCGAAGCCGTTCGTGGGGCCGCCTAGCGTTCAAGGGCCCGCCCGGGGCCACGCGGGTCTAGGTCCCGGGCAGGTAAGCCCGGGGGCTAGCCGGCACAGGGGCTCGGACAGCGGAGCCGATCATAGGGGCTGGATCGCGGGCCAGCCTCCGGCCACGGGTCAGACGGATACCGACCTCAAGCGGCCGGTCCGCCGATGGCTCCCTAGCGGCGGCCTGCCCGCTGCCTGAAGGCGACGGCGCCCACCAGCACAGCGGCAAGCCCCACCACCGGCAGCCCCGGAGCCTCATCGTTTTCCACGGCTAGGGCTTCGTTGGGATGGTCGGTGGTGTCGTCCACATCGGCCACCAGCCGTAGCAGACCCTGGACATCCGGGTTGCTGCGGCTCTGGGCAGAAACCACCAGATCCAGGAAAGTGCCGCCGGGGGCCCCCGCCGGGGCCGTCACGGCCACCTTGAAGCTGGCCCGGGTTCCGCCTCCTGCTGAAACACTGTCACCGCCCAGGATGCGTGCATGCCTGGCGTCCTCGCCCACCAGATGCAAATCGAACTTGCTCTCGGCGCCCTGGTAGCTCAAGTCCAGGGCGAACGTCACGGTCTCGCCGGGATTGACGGGTTTCTGACGGGGCCCGGCGGCGTCCAGGGAAACCCCCTGGAGTGACCGGAACACTTCGTCGACGGGGTCGTGGTATTCGTTGAGTGGGAGCTCCATGTAGCCGCCCGGCATCAATTCCGGCTTCTGGGGGCCCAGGCCCACAGACTGGTCGCTGCGCCCGGCGCGCAACAGGAGGGCCAGGTTGGCTCCCTCGCGGTACGGGACGAGATCGCTGTCCGGCGTAGGCCGAAGCGTGGCCGTCACCAGCGTCTCCTGACCCGCTTCAAGGTCTCTGGCCGGCTCGCCCTCCAGGGTTGCCACCTGGATGTTCTCCCAGCCGCCCGCCGTTGGCCACACTACGTACAGTTCTCCAGCCAGCGCAAAGCCCGGAATCGGTGTGGCGGCCCGGATCGGCACGGAGAGTTCACCCAGGCGGGCCAGGTCGAAATCGAGGCCCATCATGAGCACGGGGTCGAGCCAGATGATCCAGCCGTCGCCTCCATCCATGTTGGAAGCAGGCACCGGAACGCGGTCGTCGCCGTCGAATTCGGAGGCCGCGTTCATGGACAGGCGGTTCCAGACGGCCAGCCCGGAGGCGTGAACGATGGGCGTCAATGCGTCGGGCGAGGCGTCGCTGTGGAAGTACAGCGTGTCGTGGTGCCCGGCCGGCTGGGGGATGCTGTGGTAGACCACCGAAAGGGATGTTCGGCCAACATGTTCGCCGGAGGACAGGGTAATGTTCACGGAGGCCACGTCGCCGTGGTTGTGCCTGAACGGCGTTTGCACCAGAACGGGATAGGCCTTGGTTTCGCCAGGCGGCAGATCGGCCACCGGCGTGGGGAAGCTGACGCTCCAGCCGGGGGGGACATCAAGGCCGGAGAAGCGCAGGTGGAGCGCCGAGGACCCCGTGTTGCGGGCGAGGACTTCGTAGATGAACGTCGTGGCTTCGCCATTGGAGGCGCGACTGGGGCTGGCGCTCCACAATTCGATGTTGCCGGACTGCGCAGGCCCCACCTGGAATTCGAAGGGCTCGCGGGCGGTGCCAGTGTCCGGCATGCGGTCGCGCAGTTGCGGGTCCACCAGGTAGCCCGTCGTCTGGGCCCAGAAATCGTCCAGCGTGCGGCCCACGAAAGGCACGGCTCCTGCACGATCGGCAAGATCTGCCTTGCGAATCTCCACCTCGATCCAGCCTTCGTCGCGGCTGGATGGCATGGGCTCCGACGGGTTGGAAGCAGAAATGTAGCTCATGGTTCCACTGTCGGGTTCCTCCCGGGCCAGGTTGTACACCCACCACCAGCCGAAGGCAAGGTTGCGCTGCTGCAGGTTGAGACGGAAGACGGAATCCTCGTGCCGGAACCAGACGTTGACCTGGCCCTGGTCTGCGTGGCCGGGGTCCGGCTGCACGCCGACGGTGAAGCGGAGGGTATCCAGGGTCTCGACGATGTCCAGGTAGCGCAGGTCCATGCTGCCGCGGGGGACGGGGACGGTGAGCAATTCCTGCGCGCTCAGGTCGGCAGCGGCGTCCTCAAGGATTCGCACCGGGCCCGGCGCCTCCTGGGCGGCGGTCATGGTCAACGCGGGCACGACGGCCAGGACAACAAAAGCCATCAGGACAAGCACGGCGGAAGGTTTCATTCGCATCGACACTCCATTGGTGAGAGACTTAACTGGAGCCCGGCACGATTCCCGAATCATGCGGCCCCCACTCCGAAGGCGGCCCGGGTGGGTCGCAGCCGCTTGCGGCGGCCGTCGGGCCATTGTTCCACCAGGCCGGCGCCCAGCAGACGCTGGACATGCCCATGCACGGTAGATGGCGAGAGGTGCAATTGCTGCGCCAGATCCTGGGTGGTGACGCCAGGGCTGTCCCGGACGGCGCCCAGGATCCGTTGTGCGGCGGGTGCTTTCACGGCCCCGGCGGCGCGGCGTTCGGAGGCGGCCGACCCGGGCGGGAAGAGGCACAGGTAGCCATACTGGTGTACGGACTGCACGAGGCCGGCCTCCTCGAGCTTGGCAAGGTGGTGCCCGACGACGCCCCGGCCGCGCTCCACGCGCCGGGTGAGTTCCTGGAAATGGATTCCGGGTTCTGCGTGAACGGCATCCAGAATCTGCTGACGCACAGGATGCTCGAGCACCTGGGCGGGCTTGACGCGGCTAAACAGGCCGCTCCAGGGGGCCGATTTGAGCAGGGGCGCCAGCCAGACGAGGAGTGTCGCCACCAGACCCGTGGCGACCGCGGCGGCCAGGCGCGGGGATGGCGACAACAGGGACAACCTGCCGGGAGCGTCCTCGGGCGTCGGCGGCGCGTTGGTCAGGCCCAGATCGGCCAGGATGGGAACGCTCTGGCTGTCATGGCGTACGCGGTACAGCACCTCCCCATCGTGGGCGACGGCCAAGAGATCGGTCTGCCTGCGCTCGCCGACGAGGTTGTTTTCCCCCACATGGACGACGACTTCCACCGCGGGGCAACCGGGGGCGCCGCAGCGGATGCCATAGCCGTAGGCCACGTCTCCCGCGGGAACGTCACGAATGAGGGTCCACCGTTCGAGGATGTCGGCCACGGCGGGCAGTTGAGCCGGCATCTGCGCTAGGGACGGCGCCCACACGGCGTGGATGTTGGTGGGCAGTTCCGAGTACCGGTTGACGCCGGCAGTGCGCTGGATCAGGTACCGGATGCCCTCCTTCCCGTCCGTGAATTCGAGGTCCCATTCGTGGGTGGCTAGGCCATCCATGACGGTCTGGCCGTGGGCGGCCACCAGATACGCGTCCGGGTGATCGCGCAGGTACAGGACAAAGGACGCCGCGCGGGGGTCGGCCCGGGCATCCCTGACCGCATCGGCGATTGGATACGGATGGTCGACGGTGGTGGCGGCGGGCCCGTGCAGGGGATGCCACGCCCGGGCCTTGAGGTGCTCCTGCCCCGACGGCACCGATTCAACCGCGGCGCTGGGTGCCACCGTCGCGCCGCGTTCGAAGGAGACCAGTTCGAAGATCATGTCATACTGCGGGCGCAGGACACCCTCGGCAACCGCGGGCAGCCGCAACTGGACGGGCACCGGCAGACCCGGTGCGTACCAGGCAGCCACGCGGGGCTCGGCGTCCGAGACAAAACGCCAAGCGCGCACGCCGACCACCTGGTCCTGACCGTCCACCCGGAACGGGTACCGGCCGTGTTCCTCCAGGGGCCCGGCGGGGCCGCAGCCGCCATCCAGGGTGACGCGCTGATCGGCGTCCACGCGGGCATCCTGAAGCGATGAGCGCAGACCACACAGGGCGGCCTCGGGCTGGAAGACGGTGAACTGACCGCGAACCTCCTCGCTGGCCGACAACCCCTGCAGGCTGAGCGGTGCCCGGCCGCCGTCGCTCCAGCGGAACGTCTGCGTGACGGGCTCGCCGCTGAATCGATCCACGGTGACCCTGGTAAGCGATCCACTGTACTGGCCGCCGGGATGGAAACGGATCTGGGCGTCGTGGGCGCCCACCGCGTGGAGCCTGCCGGCCGCGTCGCGATCCACGTCGTCGGGAAGAATTCGGAAGGCGTAGTTTTCCCAGAAACCTGCCAGGGCTCCCGCATCGCTGCCATCCCGGTACACCAGGCGCACCGAGTACTCACCCCGGTCGCCGGGCACCAGGCCAGGGATTTCGAGGGGCGCCTCGGCCCGCAGCCCTCCCGATGCACCAACGAATTGCAGAGACCCCGCAACCAACAACCCGGCCAGGGCCGCCAGAATCAATCGCTGGGACGATCCCCGCATCGTCCCCAACCAGCCCGTCCATCACTTAAGGCGTGCGTGGCACGCATTGCGAATCCAGGCCCACAGGCCATAACGGAGCCGTCTTGGGTCCGAACCCCCGACGCGGGTTTTGGCCAGCATGAGGCGGGTCGTGGGGCTCGTTTGCGCGCGCCCCGGCGCCGCGCCTGGCGGCCCCCGTGGCTAAGAACCCCGGACCTGTTCGGGTCGCGTGGCCGAACTGGAAACCAGCGTCGTAACCGAAGTCCTGTTGCCACTCGTGCTGGCGCTGTTGATGTTTGGCATGGGATTGTCCACCCCCGTGCGAGCCTTCCGCGAGGCGGCCCTGCGCCCCAAGGGGCTGTTCCTGGGTCTCGCCGGGCAACTCATCGCCCTCCCGCTGCTCGCCATCCTCGTCGTGGTGGTTTTCGATCCGACCGGCATGGAACGGGACATCGCCATCGGGCTGCTCCTCCTGGGCGCCCTTCCCGGTGGCGCGACCAGCAACGTCCTGGCACACCTGTCCAAGGGCGACAGCGCCCTCTCCATCGTGTTGACGGCCATCACCAGCATCGCCAGCGTTCTCTGGACACCCATGGTCCTGCTGGGCGCCACCCGGCTGCTTTACGGCGAGGGCGTCCTGGTGGCGGTGTCCTTCGCGGATGTCATGGCGTTGGCGCTGGTAGTCATTGCCATCCCGGTGGTTCTGGGCACCCTGGTTGCCCGCAGATTCCCCCGCTTCTCTGCGGCTGCCGACAAGCCGTTTCGCATCAGCGGCGTGATCTTCCTGGCTCTGCTGGTAGCCGCTGCCATCGCGCAAAACCGCGATGGCTTCTGGGAAAAGGCAGCCCTGACCGTCCCCGCCGCGCTGGCGCTCAACGTGGCCGCCATGGGCGTCGGGTGGCTCCTTGGCCGCTTTGTGGACGGCGCACAGCGGCGCAGCATCGTGATCGAAGTGGGCTTCCAGAATGGGACGTTCGGAATCGTCCTGGCAACCACGCAACTGGACTCGGCCACGGCGGCCCTGTCCCCTGCCTTCTACAGCCTCGTCATGTTTGCAACGGGCGCCCTGCTGGGGGCCATGTGGGCCCGTCGGGAACCCGCGCCGGCTGACGTCTCCGTCCCCGCAGCCGCCTGAGGTTTCAGGACGCGGAATCCAGACAGGACTGCACGTAATCCGGCTCCGCCCGTTCGCACACCGCCCGCGCCGGCTCGGTGGCCAGCATCCTCGACGCCTGCCGCCCAATGGCGCGATAGCAGGCGTCCTTGTGATGATCCGGCAAGGGCGGACAAATGTTGAGACCCTGCTCAGGGTCGTTGAAGTGCAGGATAACGCCGACGGTGAATGCCCGCACACAGCGCTCCTGCTGCTCGATGTTGCCGTACGAGCACTTCTGGCTCATGAGCAGCGGATCGCGGTTGCTGTACGGTACCGAATCCCGGCCCAGGCTGTCATAACATTCCAGGTGGTGCTCACCGGCCTGATCGCAGACGGCGGAGGCGGCCTCGAAGTCCGCCCCGTTGAAGTGCAAAATGAGACTGGTCTGCATCCGCCAGCAGTAGGGCTGGTAGCTGTCCTTCACGATGTTGCACGGGTACGCCGGGTCGTCCGCATCGATCCAGTATTCGGGCTCTTCATCGCCGTGGGCATCCGCTTGCCCGCTGATCGATGCGAAGTAGCCCACGATATTCTCCATGTAGACGCCGCCGTAGCAATCGCCGCGGGCCCGCTTGCCAGACAGCAACGCGCAGCGATCCAGGGCTTCCAGGAGGTCGCCGCCCTCGTACATCATGATGCCATGCCCGAGCCCGTGCAGGCAGGCGTAGGTTTCGAAACTGGTTTGTCCGTAGCTGCAGATGGCGTCGAGGGCGGCCCGATCCAGGGGTTTTCCCTGGGCTGCCAAGTCGGCAAAATGGGCTTGCAGGACGCCGTGGATGCAGCCTTGGAACACCTCGTAGGAGCACTCCTGGAGAGCCACCTGCACATCGAGCCCGTACGCCTGGTAGGCGGCGTGGCCCAGGCTGTGGGCCACCACATGGCCAAGGCGGTCCGCCTGGACGTCCGAGTTGGCGAGCTCCTCTAGCGCCGCGAAGGCCGCAATGGAGCCCTCGGCCAGCAACAGGTCCGTCAGATAGTGCAGCCAGCAATCCTGGCCCGGGTGGCCCGCGGCGTCACAGTATTGCAGGATCTCCGGCCCCGTGGCCGGCCCATAATACGCCGTCGACCCAACCATGGATTGCCCGCGCACGCCAACCAGGGTGGTTCCATGTCCTGCGTGGCCGCCAGCACCGTGGGCTTCGGCGCCATGGTCCTCCTCATGCGAATCTCCGTGGCCGTGCAGGGACCGGGGTTCGGAGAGCCAGGGCACGTCCTCCGCCGCCAGCGCCGCACCGTAGCCGCCCGTGGCCAGCAGGAGGCCCACGCCCACGGCCGCCGCCCCATCCAGCCGCAGGGGGCTCCACCCGCGCGGTAGCAGCAATGCCGCTGCAACTACCTGGACCGCGACGGTTGCCAGGCCGATGACATCCCATGCCTCGGGCGCATCCGACCAGGGCGCCCGGATCAACCGCGTGACCAGGTAAAGCACCGTGGGAGCCACAGCCATGCCTGCCAGGCCGATGCGCCGCAGGTTGGCGGTCGGTGCACGCAGGTACGCCGCCCCCCAGGCAATCTGTGCAATGCCGAGGCCTGCGAAGAACAGCCCGGCACCAATGGCGTGGGCGAGGTGGTCGCCCACCAGGACCAAGTGTACGATTCCAGCAGTCACCACCAGCGCAGCCGGCGCCTCGGGGCCGTTCCACCACCGCGACGGGGGGACAGTTGCAACGGGCGTCGGCTGGGCCGGGGAGCCGTCTTCCATGGATGTCGACCCCTCCTTGCGGTATTTGAAGGCCTCGCGGCGGGCGGGGACCGGCCAGACGGCTACGACAAGAGCTGCTTGGCAATCACCATGCGCTGGATTTCCGAGGTGCCCTCGTAAATCTCCGTCACCTTGGCGTCGCGCATCAAGCGCTCGACCGGGTAGTCGGTGACGTAACCGTTACCGCCGTGGATCTGCACCGCCTGGATGGTGGTCCAGGTGCACATTTCGCTGGCAAACAGTTTGGCCCGGCTGCCCATTTCCGGGGTCAGCTTGCCGTCGTCCAGCATCTTGGCCCCCTTCAGGTACAGCAGCCGGGCCGCCTCGATTCGGGTGTCCATGTCTGCCAGCTTGAACTGGATGGCCTGGTGCTGGGCAATGGGCACGCCGAACTGGACGCGCTGCTTGGCATACTCGCGCGCCTCGTCGAAAGCCCGCTGGGCGATGCCGACGGCCTGCGCACCGATGCTCAGCCGGGAGCCGTTGAGGGTGCCCATGAGTTGCTTGAATCCGTCGCCGGGCTGGCCCAGGAGGTTGGCGGCGGGAACACGGAGATCCTGGAAGCTCAGACGCGCCGTGTCGCTGCCGTGGAGGCCCATCTTTTCTTCCGCTCCATCCTGGTTGAAGCCATCCCAAGCGGTCTCGACAGCGAACAGGCTGATGCCCTTGTGGCCGGCGGCGGGGTCGGTTTTGGCCGCCACGACGGCGCTGCCGGCGTGGTTGCCGTTGGTGATGTACACCTTGGAGCCGTTCAGGACGTAGTCGTCGCCTTCCCGGACGGCCGTGGTCGCGAGGGCTGCCACGTCGCTGCCGGCGCCGGGTTCCGTGAGGGCAAAGCAGCCAATCCATTGGCCCGAGGCAAGCTTGGGCAGGAAGCGTTCCTTGACCGCCTGGCTGCCCCAGGCCACGATGGGACTGGCGGCGACGCTGGTGTGAACGGCCGCCGTGACGCTCGTGCTGGCACAGGCCCACGCCAGCTCCTCGAGAATCATGTTGTACGCCACCTTTGAGATGGGCGTGCCGCCGAACTCCTCGGGAATCGTGGGGCCCAGCATGCCCAGCGCGGCGAGTTCCTTCATTGTCTCGTGGGGAAATTCGCCCGTCCGATCCAGGTGCTCCGCCCGCTGGGCGACGGCGCCGCGAGCAAATTCACGCACCGTCTGCTGGATGAGGCGCTCCTCGTCGCTGAGACTGAAGTCCACGATCGGCGCAGGCGGGGCCCCGTCTTGGGCGTTTGGGGAGCGGCCCCCAGGCCTAGAGCGGGCCTAGAAAGTTCATAGGGCAGGCCGCGTCGGTGGGCGCATGAAGTGGTTGGCGGTGGCAGTGGTCCTTCTTCTGGCCGGCTGCACGCAGGCTCCCAACGCGCCGGCCGATACGCCGGTCATCGATCCGCTGGCCCTGGCTGCGGTGCTGGCTCCCAGCGAGTCGAGACGCACCGGCGCCGAGCCCAGCCTGGCCTTCGATTCTGACGGCTGGGCCTACATGGCAGCCATCGGGGGCGGCTTCGGGTTCTGGCGCCTGCCTCCAGGCGGCGACGCGTTCGAAGAGATGGAGGTCAGCCACCTGCTGGCGCAGACCGGCGGCAGCGACACCGATGTGGTGGTGGCCGATGGCGCCGTCTA
>JBFIJP010000101.1:0-11628 GCA_041600695.1 Thermoplasmatota archaeon
CCTGGAGGACCGCCACTTTTATGCCGGCTACGCGAGCCCCTACCGGTTCAGTGAGGTGGGGAGTATCGTCGGATCGGGGTCCTAGGCGAGTAGACCCTGCCGCAGGTTTTGCCCGGGAAGACATGCGGCGGGCTGCCGGCGCGCGCCACTGTGCCCGCAGGCAAGTCGCACTGGCGCGCAACCATTCGGCAGCGTGGGCGTCGGGGTTAAGCGCCTGGAACCAGCCTCGGCTGCATGAGTCGCAAGTCCACCCGCGTCCTTCTACCGCTGCTGGCCCTGACCCTGCTGGCAACTGCTGGACTGCCCGTTGTTTCGACGGCCTCGGCCGAATGCGCCGCCGATTGCATCGAAAACTGCCAGGTCACGCTCCGGGCCCGCCAGGCAGGCGCCGGATGTGACGTGGGGCACCAGCCGCGCGAGGTTTGGACGGCATGTCCCTCCACGGGCTGCGGGTCCCCGGTCCTTCACTGTCAGGCCCTGGAGCCGGGACGCAATCCGGGGTGCCACGCATCCGTCCTGGATGCGGCCGTCGAGCCCCACTGCCACCAGGTTTTCGTCGGCCCCGACATCGATCAGGGCATCTGCTACGATTTGGCCAGCCACGAGTGCCGCGTGTGGTGGTATGACACCTACGGCACCGGCGGCGGCAACCGTTGCTACCTCTGAAGCATTGAGTCCCCACGCGCCTAGCGCAACGGAGTCAGGTAGCTACACGCACGGCGTTGCCCTGTGTCGCGCCGGGGCTTGCCAAGCCCTGATTTGCCTGCCGTGATCCTACTTGTCAGGGTCACTTCCGCAGGGTGGCCCTTCGCGGACGCAGTCGGGTTCGGTGATCCCCAGCAAATCCTGCACCATCTGGGTGATGCGCTCGGCCTCGACGGCGCTGGCGGCCAGGAGGGCGAGGAGAATCACGATGTGGGGCATCCACTTCAACAGCAAGAGACGCATGGACCTGCCAACGCGCCGTCCGGCAAGAACGCTGCGCCCCTGAAACCGGTGGTCTGCGAGGACCCCGCGATGGACCCCAGACCGGGGGGCGCCGTGCCCCCATCGATACGCAGGCGAGGGCCTGCCACGTTTCGGCAACCGTGAGCATACTGTTTTAGCCGATCCGGAAACTATCCAAGTCTGCATGATGTCCTGTGATGCAGGCTCCGAGGCTGTCCCGCGAATGCCGGCAGACGCATCGGGGGCCTGATTTCATGCGCCCAGCGGCTGCCGTTACTGCTGTCACCGTCATCCTGGTGGGAGCATCTGCAGTGACTGCCTACACGGTTCTCATTCCGGAAGCCGTGGACCCCGGCAGTCTCACTGCACACGACGGATACCTGACCGTTCCCAAGGAGGCATGCCGGGATGGCCCCAACCTTCCCGACGAGGTTCCCGGACGCTTCGTTGTCCACCTGATCCCGCTGGAGGATCAACGGATGCACTCGTCCGTTGTCGCGGAATTGCAGGACAAGGTGAACCACGCCTACTGGTTCCTTGACATTGAAGTGACACCGACGCTGCCCGCCGACCTCACCCAAACACAGGTGATTCCTGCCTACGTCACGATTAACAATCAGTTGGTCAGCCCCAAGGGCCGACCCGCGCTTGGCTTGGAGTGCCACAACCAGATCTTCCTGATGCACCGCGAGGGACGCTCCGGCGTCATCACATCCACGATCATCCATGAAGTGGGCCATGTCCTTGGGCTGACCCACGAGGACAACACCTGGATGCACGCGCAGGGAACTTCCTGGGGCATTCCGCAACATGCGCAACGATGGAACATGGACCAGTTCGACTATCTGCTCTTGTGGGCGGACGTTGGGCTGCGGATTCCGGAGCCCTACCAGGCGTGAAACTCCTCCCGCGTCTGGAAGACCGCCCGCTGCTGCTTGATGGGCCCCTGGGTACCGAGTTGCATCGCCGCGGCGTCGACACACGCCTCCCCCTGTGGAGTGCTCGGGCGTTGCTGGACCAGCAGGCGGTTGTGCAGGCCATCCATGCCGACTACGCTGCCGCTGGAGCCGAGATGCACACGGCCAATACGTTTCGGGCCAATGCGCGAACCCTGGAGCAGGCGGGCCTCCTCGACAGGATGCCGCGCCTGGTTGGGCGCGCGGTTGACCTTGCGCGCAGGGGTGCAGGGGGTGGATGGGTTGCCGGCAGCCTTGCGCCTGTGGAGGACTGTTATCGGCCGGACCTCGTACCCGAAGCGCACAAACTGGCGGCCGAGCATGGTTTGCTGGCAGGCATGTTGGCTGAGGCGGGCGTGGATGCCATTCTCGTGGAGACCATGAATTGCGTCCGGGAGGCTGCAATCGCTCACCGGGCGGCCCGGCGCACAGGCCTCCCGACACTCTTGTCCGTGGTGTGCAGGCCCGACGGCCGGCTCCTTTCGGGCGAGGATTTTCCGAAGCTGGTGCAGGCCCTCAAGCCCGGGCCGGACGTTTTGATGGTCAACTGTTCAAGCCTCGGGGCGACCGGGACCGCCGTGCAATCCATGCGCCGGGCCTGGGGCGGTCTGTGGGGGGCTTATGCCAACGTGGGCACGGCCGACCCCGTCGTGGGCTGGGATTCGGGCCGCAGCGTGAGCGATGGAGAGTACGTGGCCGCGGCATCGGCATGGCTGGCCGCTGGCGCGACCGTTGTTGGCTCCTGCTGCGGCACGACGCCTAGCACGACGGCTGCGTTGCGGGCCCTGCTCTAAGGATCCGGGATGCCGACCATCCTACGGGCGCGCCAGAGCACCCGTGAAGCCAGGGTGTTGTGGGGAGACCACAGCGGCGCCCGCTGGCGCAGGATTTGCGCCGCGTCCCCGTCGGAGCCTCCATAGAAATGCGCTACAGCTATGCGCAGGCCTAGGTCTTCCGGCGCCGAAACGTCGGGGCGCTGGAGGTGGAACATCAGGAACATTTTGGCGGTCCAAACGCCGATTCCGCGCACGGCGACCAGTTGTTGGTGCACCTCGTCGTCGTCCAGGGTGTCAAGTGCGGCGAGATTCAGGGTTCCGTCGGCGCAGCGGGCGGCCAGATCGAGGACCGAGGCCGTCTTGGCGCGGCTGAGGCCGGCTCCCCGCAGGGCATTCTCGCCGGCCGCCAGGACCGCCGTGGGAGACAATTCGCCCACGGCCTCCACGACGCGGCCATAAATCGTCCTGCCTGCCGCGAGGCTCACCTGTTGGTTGGTGATGGAGGCTACCAGGGAAGCGAAAGGATCGGCGACCTGTGGCGGGATGGGCTCCGGGGGATGGTCGTGGGCCAGCCGGGCCATCACGGGGTCGGTTGAGGACCAGTGTTGAATGGCCTGCGGGAGTTGCATCAGCAGCCGGTCATGCACGAGCCGTCATGGCGCTTCGACGTACAAGCGCATCGGGCCGGCAGGAGAAACCACGCTCCGAATTCTACTGGTCCGGTTCTGCCAGAAGCCGCACGTGATCCGGGTTCGGGACGATGGTCCTCACCGTCGGGCTTTTTTCGGTCGCGCGGGGGTCCTTGAAAGTTCCCATGACCACATCCATCACGGGGCTGGTGACGCCAAACCAGTAATGTTCGTTCTTGAAGTGGTGCCAGAGGTGGTATTTCTTCAGGTACTTCATCCACGGTGTGGCCGGCTGAACCCCGACGCGGTGCGCGGAGAAATGGGCGTATTCGTAGACCACCATGGCAAGGCTGCTTCCGAGACCGAAGGCCAGGCCGGCGGCGGCCGACTGGAAGATCAGGGCCACGGCGCCGAAATAAAGCCCAAGCGCCCCAAACGTCGCCCCGAGCGGGTGGAAAATGTGTTCCAGATCGTCCGGGGATTCGTGGTGCGCAATGTGACTGTGTGCGGTCGTATTCCATTTCTTTTCAGCCAGCACGTGAAGCTGAAATCGGTGTACGACGTACTCGCCGGGGAAGAACATTAGGAATCCCACGGCCGTGAAGGCCCACCACAACGGCGTCGAAAAAGCTACTACCAGCGCGCCCAGAAAAATGGGTGCTACCCACTTGGGGATCATCTGGCGATGCAGGAAGTAGGGGCGAAGAGAACCCGTGATGGACGCCACGAACGTGACTCGGGCCGCTATCCTATGTAGCTTTTGCTGGACATAGACGGCTTGGGTGAACATATTCGGTGTTTGTTTTGCAATCCTGCCTGGCTTCCGGCAGCCCCGGCCAGCGCGCGCGCGGGGTGATGGGCGCGAAATCCGCGTCGATTCCCTGCCGCGGGCGCGGCTCTGGCTCCACCCACCGGGCCAGCCGGACCGCGCGAAGGGGCTCCGTCGGCAATCCGTTCAAATACAACCCCTTCGTCGCGCGACCTACCCTCCATCCCTGGCGCCGCACCGCGACGTCTAACACGGGACCGCCGGCCTCGCCGGCAGAAGACGGGTAGGAGAACCAAACCATGCCTCAAACAGTAGAAGCCATCGTTGACGGTGGCAAGGCCAGCGCCGGACCGCCCCTGGGCCCCGCCCTCGGCCCCACCGGCCTCAACATCGGCCAAGTCATTGGCGCCATCAACGAAAAGACCGCCGAGTTTGCGGGGATGAAGGTTCCCGTCAAGATCATCATCGGCGACAAGAAGGACTTCACGATCACCGTCGGGACCCCCCCGGCCAGCGAATTGGTCAAGCAGAAGGCCGGCGTCAAGAGCGGCTCCGGCAACGCCAAGACCGAGTTCGTGGCCGACATCACCCTGGACCAGATCATGAGCATCGCCCGCATGAAGTCGGATGACCTGCTGGGCGCTGACATCAAGGCCAAGTCGAAGGAAGTCGTTGGCACCTGCGTCAGCATGGGTGTCAAGGTCGAGGGCCGCGACCCCCGACAAATGATGAAGGACCTCGCCGCCGGCGAATTCGACGACAGGTTCTAGGCCCCTAGCCTTCCTTCTTTCCTTTCTTTTCCCCTGTTTTCTTGGCCGTGCTTCTTTTCTTGCCGGTGCTTGTCTTTTTGGCCGTGCCCTTGCCGCCCGATTTCCCGGATCCGGCGGCCGCCTTGGCCTTGGTGCCGGAGGTTTTCTTCCGCTCCGCCTGGGGTTCGACGGGCCTCTCGCCTTTCAAGCCGCGGGCTGCATTCTCAAGGTTGGCCGCCAGCCGGTGGGCCGATTTGGCTTCCTCCGGGGCCGAACGGGACTCCAGGCGCGCCGCCCGGCGTTCGGCCCGTCGTGCCTGCCGCTGGTGGTAGTCCACCGCATACCCGATGAGTGCTTTCTCCTGCTCGGCAAGTTGTTTACGCAGCGCATCCGCGCGGTCGTCCGTCATCCCTTTGCCTCCGTCCGGCCAGGAACCAGTTCGGCACACTTGCCGCCGTTGATCTCGTGGTTGCTGTCATGCGCCAGGGGGTCGCCGTCGGCACGGATGCAATGGGTGCCGATGTTGTCCCGGGCCATGTTCCATGTGGCACTTCCGAGGTAAGAGTAGTCGGCGGACCCTGGCAATTCGTGCATCCGGTTGCCAAGGGCCCTCGCCGTTCGCGCCGACACCTGCACGTTGGCCGTGAGGGACCCGCCCCTGAGTTCGGACCAAATCTGGTTGCCATCAACCGACACGTCGTCCTTGGTGGAACTGACGAGCACGGCGCGGTCTAGATTCTGATCTCCGGCATCGGCTACCAGCAGGGCCACCTGGTTGCCAGCGAAGCGCACCCGGCCGTCGGGCATCGCGGGGGTGGCCGTCGGTTCTTCCGCTTCGTCTCCTGTCGGGTGCTCGTCGTCCTTGCCGCTGCCCGCCTCGGCCTCCCTGTCATCGGCCAAGGTGCGGTTTTGTGGCGGGGCGTTGCCTGCCGGCTCGGCGCTGCTGCCGGCCGTGGAGGTTGACGTGCTACTACCGCCTCCGCTGCCCGCGTCGTGGCCTGAACTGCCCGCGGTCTCGTATTCCTTGGGCGCGTAGGCGTATCCCACCTGCCCGATGACATGCGTGATTTGCGTCTCGCCAAGCGAGATCAGGATGACGGATCCGTCCAGGCCGACCACCGAGCTCCGGGAGTCGGGCCCGGTGCTTGCCTTCGCGTTGGAATAACCCAGCAGCGCGGCCGCCGAGTACGGGCCGTGGATGCCGTGCGACGTGAGATTGTTGTCCTGTGCCGAGATCGGCCCCAGGGCCACGCCCGCCAGGGCAGGTCCGCGGGGCGTGGCGACAATGTTGTCGTGCACGACCAGGGCGGGGGAGCCGGTTCGGATGTTTTGGGTGCCGGTGCCGCCGTCACTTCCGTCGTCTGAGAATTTGCGCATCGTGGCCAATTCTGCGCCTGTCACAAGGAACGCCATGATTCCCGATTGGGGCACCGTCGCCGCCGTGGACACGAAATCGGCGCTGCCATTGTCCAGGATGGTATTGTTGGTGATTTGCAGTCCGGCGCACCCGACCACAAACACGCCGGGCGTTGGCCGCTTGCTTGTCCTGCCGTTGGCCTGGATGCGATTGGCATGTAGGCGAACATGTGAACTCTCCCGCAGCACGATTCCACCCAGGGCTGTGTCAACGCCGGGTTCGGGGAGTCCGTGGGCGCATCCTTCGATGTGGTTTTCCTCGATGCGCACGTCTGCCAGTTCTCCCATGTCGTCCAGCCGGTCGCCGGTGGACGTGATGGTGCTGATGCCGCTGCCCCCCATGGCCGTGATGCGATTGCCCACAATTCGTACTCGCAGGATTCCCGCCTCGGCCTTGTCGGATCCGGCCGTCCCGCCGAGTGCGACGCCCGGCCCCTGGCCGCCTGCGATGTCATTGCTGGCAACCCGCACGTCGCTACATCCGTCCAGGAAGTGGAGGCCACCGCCGCGCACGGCGTTTTGCTGTAGCAGAACATCCGTGGCCTGTGCCACGACGGCGGGCACGCCGTCAAGGTGACAATGAGAAACCTCGAGCCCGGCGCATCCCTCGACGCGGAGTGCCGGTCCCGCCTCGGAAGGCGCCGCTTCCTCGTCCGACGAGTCGGCGGCCGAGGGGGTAGCGGGGGTAGCGGGGGCGGTCGCAACCGGGCGCGGCGGCTGCTTGCTCTGCGGTATCTCCCTCTCCTCCGCGGAGGCAGACACCTTGGATTCCTCCTCGGGCGCCATGTATTCGTATTTCCTGAAATCCCAGCGGCCGATGATCCTGACCGGAACCGGGCGACTGTTGATGATGGAGCAGCCGTGGATGTCCAATTCAGCGTTGGCGGCGCAAACCACGGCACCCCGGCTGTTCTCGGCACGGATTCGCAGGTCGCAGATGCGGGTCCGCTCGCAGGCTTCGATGACGATGGCGGGTTCTCCGGCGGGTGCATGGATCGTTGCCACGCCGCCGCAGCCGCACAGGCTTACGTCGTTTCTGGCAATGCGAATGGGCGCGCGGAGGTTGTACACGCCGGGACGAACGCAGACGGTGCCGCCGCACCGCAGGGCATCGATGGCCTCCTGGATGTCGTCGTATTGGCCAATGCTCTCCACGCCATCGCCCACGGTGACGGCACAGCAGCCGCTTCCTTCGGCAACCGGGGCAAACACCCGCCTCAGGTCGCGGACGGTTGGAGCGGCCGCGCCCGCCTCCCACTCCACGAGGGCCAAGGGCGCGTACTGGTGCCGGATGCCCCGGGGCGGCGCCTGGGTTAGTCGCTCCACATCGCGAATGGCGGTCCGCGCCGCGATGACCCAGTGATCGCCGGTGCGAAAATCGGAGCCGGAGAGTTTGATGAACACCCCGTCCTCCAGCTCCACGGCGTCGGACGTGACGGTCATGAGGCCGGTGGTATCCGTGTCGGTCTGGTCCCAGCGACGAACAATGGGGTGGCGGGCCAAGTCGACCGTTCCTGACACGTCGCTGGCCAACAGGATGGTGCCATCCTCGGACGCTTCGACCACTTGGACGATGGTGCCCGGCGTGTTGGAGAGGATGTGGTCGTCGTCCAGGACCTCCACCCAGTTGCCTGCCAGCACCGCCATGATCCGGTCCCTGCCCGTGGTGCCCAATTGTACGCGGGCCGGCTGATCGTCATCGAAGCCGAGGATGGGAAACGCCACCGCGCCGTTGTCCCGGGACCACTTGAAGGTAGCTCCGTCCACATCGCCTGCGTCGTGGATTTCAACGCGGTAAAGGCGGTTTTCCAGGCCGCGGTAACCGGCTCCTGCCGGCACGTAGCAAGGGTCTGAGGATTCCTCCACCGGCTCGGCAAACGACGTTAGCCGGCCGCTGCCGGGTGCCGTCAGTACGTCCCACTCGGGCAGTCGGCCGTCACAGCCCACCTTCCCTGGCTCCAAGGCCTGGGCCTTCACCTGCCAAATGGTTTGCACCCGCGTGGCGGTGTCGGGGCCGCCCAGCGCCACCTCTCGGATGTCTGGGTCCTCCAGATAGGACACATGGCGCTCCCATACGTCCAGGTAGACCCCAAACGCCGTTCCGGGCGCAAAGTCGAGGGCGTCGGGGTCTGGCAGATGCGGCTGTTGGAGGTAAGTTGGCGGACCCTCCGGGTCTGGCTCGGCTGTTGCGACTTGTCCTGCAACGTAGAACCGGCCGGGGCTGATGGTGAGGTCGCTGTGGTCGGCCGTGATGCCAACCTTGAATCCACCCCCGCGGGCCGGGGCGCCGGACGGCCCCACGATGTCTGCCGTTGCCCGCCTCTCGCGCTCAACGAACAATTCGGCCTGCTCGTTCCAGTCTGCGTCCAGTTGGACGCGGCCCTGTTGCTTCAAGACCCGAGTGTAATGCTTTTCGGGGCGGTGGGTAAACCGCGTGAAATCGCCTTTCAAAGTTGGACCTCCTGATGGTGGACTTCGAGAATGTCGGCGCGCAGGCCGAAGGGGAGATAGTCAGGAACATGCAGCCGGATCAGGGCTTCACGCTGCGGCTGCTGGAGGAAATGGAACGCGCCCACTTCGCCGCCATCGCGAGCACCCATGCGAATCTCCGCCGGGCACCGTGGGCTCAGCATGCCGTACGTCGGCTGGCCGTAGCGTCGCGACAGGAAGCGGGGCTGGATGCGGCCCAGAACCAGGCGACGGTCGCCTGGCGCCAGCGCCGTGGGATCCGGCAGGCCCAGATCGTGGGCTCGATCGGCCAGCGCCGTGTCCGGCTGGCAGCGGTACCTTCGTGGGGTGCGCGACCCGTCGGCAACGTAACTGTAGCGGACGCAGCCCTTCTGCCTGCGAGTCACCACGGCGGGATCGACCAGCAGCGACTCGGAAGCCGTCAGTTCGTGCACCCGGATGGGCCCCAGAATGGTGGCGTGCTCCAGTGTCGTCGGCGGGCCCGGATCAGTGGGATCGTCGCTGGCGGCAATCGCAGGGCGAACCATGCCGGCGGCCTGGGGTGCGTGCACGATGGAATCGGTGATGCTCAGGCAGCGGGATTGCGCGGGTATCCGCAGCGGGCCGGTGATGCAACGGGTCAGGGTGACCTCCAGTTGGCTGGGCGCCGGACCCGAAACCAGGAGGCTGTCGCGGTCGGGGTTTTCCGGCAGGCCCTCGTCGGAAAGCATGCGTCCGGGGACGATGGTGCAGTGGAGAAGCTGGAGTTCCAGGTCGCCCTCCACCGTGATGCCGCCCTCCAGCAGTACACCATTGATCGTCGCCGCCGCGCCGGAACCCGCAGCGTGCAGGCGCAGATTGCCGGCGACCATTCGCACGTTTGGCCGCATGCCATTGGCGGCGCGGATTTCGAGGGATCCGCCGGCGGGAATCTCGAAAGGCAGCAAATCGCCGCCGTAGACGCCGTTGTCCTCGATCTGGATGACGGCGTGCATGGGTCCGTCGGCGACCCACTGCGCACGCGCCGCCTGCAACGTTGACACCGCCGTGCCCTTGGCCACCGAGATGAACCATGTCCCGTCGGATGGATCGGGCAGGTCGTCGGTGCGGTCGTAGGGGCCGCCGCCAAGGTCGCCACCGAACCCATACGAGAAATCCACATGGACCGTCGCTGGGGGCTCCGCTTCATTGAAGGTCAGCCGGCCCAGGCGGGCGTCGACTGCCACGTACCCGACCGGCGGCTGGGCCCAGTCGTCCAGTGCGCGGCAGACCACCGCAAGGGGAGGCATGGCCACGCCGTCGCGCCAAACCTGGAAGCTGCGTCCAGGCCCGTACAAAGCGGTCGCCTCGGGCGCGGTGCCCGGGGGTGCCGCGACCCACTTCTGGAAATCCTCCAGGTCCTGGTGGAGTCGGATGGGCCGGATGGGCGCCGGAGCGTGCTGCTCTTGCAGGCGCCCCTCGCCCAAGGTTTCAGGCTGGTTGAAAAGGGGCGCGGGGTTGCCCAGCGGCGAGAAATGGAAAGCCCACGGCCGGGGGCCCCCGGGGCCCGGGTCGGCCCGCCGGGCGGGCACCTGCTGCATGGGGTAGCTGGTCAGCCGCCACACGAACAGGCCCACGCTGGAGCGGTCATGCCAGCCCTCCGCCAGCGGTCGAACGTCGGCCGTGTGGGCCAGTTCGTCGAAGGGCCCGTCGAGGCGATCCAGCAGGTCCTGGTTTCGCAGGTTGGCGGTCCCCACCGAATCAAAAGCCACCGGGTCGACGGGGGCCGTGAGGGAGGGCTTAGCCCTCACGTGGGCTAGGTGCTGGTTCCAGTCCAGCAGTTGGAAGAACTCAACGGCACGGGTGCGCCAACCGGACACATCATGGGCAACGCGGCCCAGGATCGGAACGGTGCCCTTGCGGCGGCGGTGGCGCAGGGTGTTGGCCACAAAGGCCCGCTGGCTGACGGGAGCCGCCTGCGTATCCACGAGGCCCCGAACCCCTGGCAGATCGCCGATGTACGGCACCACCCATTCCGCGCACGTCTCGATGAACCAGTCGCTGTAGAGCCCCCGGATGTCCTCCTCCAGATTCTCCAGTTCCGATTCGAGGATGGCCATGAGCGCCCGCAGGCTCTCACCCTGGGCAGCGTCCCGGCGGCGGTGCAACGCCGGCAGCAATTCGTAGAGCCGATCGGTCACGCCGGTTCCTCCTTTTCGTAAAGGTTGATCCCAACCGGGCTTGCAATGACCAGTTCCGCCGCCTGGGCGCCGGCGTTCCAATGCCCGCTGCGCGCCGGCAGCACCGCGTCCAGCGCGGGGGTCCCCGCATCCAGCGTTTCCACCCGGTAGAATTGGTCCACATCCACCGCGACCACACCGGACACGCCGTGCAGGGCCGCAACCACCTCGGCCGCTGAAACCTGCTGCGCCAGCCGCCGGTTGTCGAAGGAGAATTCGTCCTCGACGGCTGCCTTGGCGTCAGCCAGTACGGTCGCCACATCGTAGGCAGGATCGATAACGATGCCCGCATCGAGGTTGAACCACCGGGCTGCGTAACTGGCAACCTGGAATCGGGGTCCCGGATCGCGGGCGGCACCAATGGCCGCCACGAGGGTTTCGTACGTCGTTGACCCCGACTCGATGGCGTCGCCGTCGTCGCCACACACGGTCAGCAAAACAATGTCGTCGTGGCCGTCCCACACGCGGGTCGCCTGCGCCTTGGCGATGCCGGGGAAGGCGTTGGCGAAATCCTGGTAGTCCCGCACAGAAACCACTCGGTCGAGTGTCAGGACCGTCCGCGGGGCATTGGTGCGGGCATCCGCCAGATCCTCCGGGTCCGCAGCGTCGTCAGCCGCCAATGGATTGACCACCGAGCGGATGCCTGCGGGCCGCTGCGGCAACAGGGTGAGGCTTTCGGCGGCCACCTCGCCGTCGGTGCCGATGCCCGTTCGGTACA
>JBFIJP010000102.1:0-11476 GCA_041600695.1 Thermoplasmatota archaeon
TCGATCGAATCCGGTGCGGGGTCGCTGCCGCTCGTCAGGCATCCTGCGAGGCTGGCAAGGAACAGGACAAGTGGCAGGCTGCGCACGCCGATGCACGGGCCTCCCGGGTGCAAAACCCTTGTCGTGGTCGCCATGCCTGTCGACCGTGCCAGGCACGGCCGAACCGTCCGGGAGCGACCGGGGCGGCCCACTGGTGCGCACTGGTGCGGACAGGCGCACGTCCGGCGCCAGGGCGCCGCGCGGGTCGGGCCTAGCCGTTACATCCGGACGCCGGGCGCCGGGCGCAATTCTGGGGTGCGAAGATTATACAAGTGGGCCCAACGGTTGGCGTGCGGGGAGTTGCGGTGTCAGACCAGCGTTTTCGTTTCCGGGGCCTCGTATTTGCATTCATGCTGATCCTGGCCGGCCCGGTGGCCTCGGTTGCCGGGTCGACGCCAGCGGACGGGGCGCCAGCCCAGGCGCCACAGGATGATGTGCCGGAGACTTGGGTCTTTGACGAAGAGTCCATCGACGGCGAGACCCTGGTGCTGGATCAGCGCTGGCGGGTCCTTCCCGGCGGCCGGCTGGTGATTCGGGACAGCACGGTGTCGTTTGCTGCCCACCCTGAGGGTCTGGTAGGCATCGTCGTCGAGCCCGGAGGGTCTCTCCAGGTGGAACGCAGCGTGATCGCGGCGACCCCCGGCGCTGAAGAAGGGTATGCGCTGTTCCTCGGGGGCCAGGCAACTTTTGTGGCCAGTCGTATCACGGGTGCTGCGGCGGTTGTAGCCCAGCCGCGAAGCCCCACGGATCTTGTCGACGAGGCAGCCGGGGGCGCGACATCGGTGCCGCTTTGGCGTGCCGCCCGCCAGGTTACGGCCCCGCGGGCCGTGTTCGAGTACACGGACATCGAGGCCAGGGGCGCGGCGCTGATTGCAGGCGTGCCGGCCGTGCACCGGAGCGACCTGGAAACCCTCCTGCCCATCATTTCGGTCACCGGCGGCAGCTTGACCAGCCATGAGTCGTCGGCCTTGGAATGCCACGCCACCGTGCAGGACCCGGATCTGGATGACGGGAGGCCCCTGCCGTTGGTCGCCGATCAGCACCGCCAACGCCTCGACCTCATTGCGACCGAATTGCATGGTGGCCCCGGGGCCGCGACCGTGCATTGCCCGCCCCAGGTTTCGCCCCCTGTTGCCCCGGCGCGCAACCTCCCCATGGTCGATCCGGCACTTATCTCCGCAGTCAACGCGGCGCTCCCGGAGCCGCCCACGGCCGAAGCGATTCCGGGGCCGGCCGAGGTTCGCCTCGCACAGGTTTCCGTGCTTGGCAGGCTGGATGCCCCGGCGATCCTGGCCGATGCGGCAACCCACTTCTTGGTGGAGGACACCACGTTTGACGGCTCGTCCCATGTGCTCAGGATGACCAGCAGCGCCGCGGCCGCGACGGTGACCAATGCAGTGGCCACCAATGTTGCCGCCGCCTTCGAGACGGATGCTGGAACCCTGCATGTGGTTGGAGGCACGTTCACGGGAATGGGTAGCGGCACGGGCATCGACGCGGCGGGCGGTGCCGCGAGCCTGGATGGCATGCTCGTGCGGGCCTTTGGTATCGGAGTGGCGGCGACGACACCCGTGACGATGACGGGTGGAAGAATCGAAAACGTCCAGCAGGCGGTGGTCCTGGCGGCGCCGGGCACGATCGATGGCCTTTCGGTCAATGCTGCCGGAGCTGGCATCGCCCTTGTGGCCACAACCGGTGCCGAGGTTCGAAACAGCATCTTCACGGCCACCGGCTGGCCCCTGATGGTTGTCAGCCCGGACCCCGAAGGCACCCAGGCCCACTTCGATCACACCGTCACTGGCAACACGGTGGACGGCCGCGCGCTGGCCTACGTGTTCGACCAGAACGGCGTCAACGACGACCAATTGACCGGCCATGTCGTCATTGCTCACAGCCAGGACGTTCGTTTCGGCCGGCTCGATCCCGTGCCGGGCGGTGTGCAAATTATTGCCTCCGAAGCTGTCACGCTGGGAGCGCCCATCGATGCCCAGGAGGCCCTCCTGGCAGCCCTCGTGCCGGCGGCGGCTCCAGCCTTCGCCCACGCCCACCGCGATGTCCGCTACGTCGTCTATCCTGGCGCCCTGAAGGGACCGGAGGGTGCCGAGGTGCAGGGCACGGCCAACGACCTGGATCAGGCGTGGCTCCTGGTGGAAGACCTGCGCGAGCAGGGCATGACGGCACGGTTTGTTTCGGGCCAGCAGCAGATGCCGGAGGAGGCCTACATGTCATGGACGGGCGTGGAAGACAAATTCACCGCGCTCACCATGCTTGGCTGGAGCGGTTCGTGGCCCGCGCAGACGGTCAGCGTCGACCGGACCTGGGCTGAGGTGCAGGCCGCGCCCGAGGTGTGGATCGAGCTTGATCCCGCGTTCGAGCAATACGAGTGGGTTGCCCCGCTGGCCGACCTGAGCGACGCGGTTGGCTGGAATGACTTCGACCAGTACTCGGATTATGTTGACACCATCACCTTCGGACCCAACGGCATCCGCAACCCGGATATCTCGATGATTGTCGATGAGGTTCAGGCTGGCGTTGCCGAGGCGGAGGCAGTCCTGCAGGCCAATCCGGGCCTCACGGAACTCGAAGTCGTGGGCGGGCGCGTGGCCCGGCCAGTGGACGCGGCGCTGGAGCCCCTCCGCGTACCCGGAGCCCGCTTCCAGGATGTGGGCCTCGACGACCAGTGGGGTATTCGCATCCGTGCCCACGACACCAACGCGGCTCCTCTGGCCGGTGATATCGACTTCGACGGCACCGCACCCCTGCTGTACGGGTCTCCCATCGCATTGACGAGCCTGCCGGCCGACGACGCCGCATTGGCCCGCCTGGAAAACGCCGGCGGCATCTACGAGGTGGACCCCTCCACGATTCCCATGACGACGTACCTCATGGTGGACGATGCGCCCCAGGATCGGGACGGGAAGTGGCTTCGTCCCGACGGTGCCAAGGAGATTCGAGCCGAGCCCAGTCACACGCGAAACCTGGGTGCTGCCATGGATCTCGTCGTGGAGGTGAGCCTCCCGGGCGGCCCTGTCGTTTCAAGCCACACCAGTCCCATGCGCGTGGGCGGCACCTACAGTGTCGTCCTGGATATTGGTTCGAGCACCTGGGCCGAGGCGGCCGCCGCCGCGGCTGACTTCGACGAGACGGCGCAACGGTTTGTGGCTGGCGAGCCGGTCGACGATACCGCTCTGGCAGGCGGCCTGCACCGCATGAACGGCCTCCTCTACCATGCGCAGGTCAATATGGCGTCGGGCGGGGTGGCCCGGACGCTCGGTGTCATCGAGCAGCCGCTGGTGGATGTGGCCATCACCGGCCAGAGCCTGATGCCGGTCCAAGCCTCGGGGCCGTCCGGAGTGGAAACTCGCCTGCAACCAGCCCCGCCCCATATCGATGTGCAGGGATTCCAGAACGCCTACGCCGTTGACGGGGACGCCGAGGCACGCAGGGCCTACTTCTTCACCAGTGGCATCTACTCCTCACTCTACGAGGACCACATCTTCACGCAATTGCACAGTTTGCCGGCGGTCAGTACCATCAAGATTCTGAACGGCGCCCTCGCCGACGGGCAATGGCTCTATCAGGTGGATTCCGCCAACGTCGACGCGGTCATGGCCGATGCCACGCTGTCGCCGAGCGTTGAACAGGCCATCCGGGACGCCGTGGCTCGCGGACTGCGGGTCGTCGTTCACGGTGAAGCCTACACGTACGAGGACTGGACCGGCTTCGGCTGGATTGAAATCGACCCGGTCACGGGCGTGTCGTCGTGGATGATCTCGGGCTTGGCCCAGCCAGCCCTGGGAACTGTGCTGATGGGGCCACCCATTCTCAATGGCGGGTCGGGAGCCACATGGACTCCGACAAGGAACGACAAGTCGTACTGGGATGCAGGCTACGACGATCGGGAACTCCTCGATTGGGGGTTCATCGGAATGGGGGCCGTTTTGGACTACTTGAAGGATGGCCTGCCGAAGCGTGTGGTCACCACGATCGCCGCCCAAATCGATCGAACAACGGTCTTTGCCCACATTCGCTATGGCAGTCGAAGTATCACGTATTTCGAAGAGACCGTGCAAACCACGATTCGGATCACCAAGCACGTTGAGGACCCGTTCCACCCTGCCGTTCGCAAAATCGGAAAGGTTGGCGGGCCCGCACTGACGCTGCTGGAATCCGGCGTCGACGCCTACGATGTCTACTTCGACCCGGATGACGACCGGAGCATGACCACCAAGACAGCCGAGGTTGCGGCGAAAACCGGCTACAATTTTGCAGCAGCCGCGGTCACGGGCGCCGCCGCTGCCAAGGGTGGGGCGGCAGGTGCCGCGGTGTGCAGCCTGGCACCCGGCGCCGGCACCGTCGTGTGCGGCGGCATCGGGTTCCTGGGTACTGCGGTCGTGGTGGGCTTTGGCACCAGTTCGCTCAAGAAGAAAATCTTCGGGTGACCCCCAAACGCATGGCCACGTCACGGCCCGCCGCCTCGGCCTTGCGGGGAGGGACCTGGTACACATCGCCTCCCGCCTCAATGTACAACCCCCGGACGCCAAAACTCGTCACGGTGCCCTCCACGGCGACGCCGAGCAACGGCCACCGAATGCCTTGGGCGCCAGCGGGGCCAACGAACGGAGAGGCATCCGGAGGGAGCGCCGCTGCAAAGCGTCCGAGCGCCCGGCGCAGCCTCCACACCGCCTGGAACTCGGCAAGAATGCCGATGGACCCGATGATCAGCGCCGATGCCAGGCCTTCCTTCCAGCCGCCCTTCATCGTGAAGATCACCAGGATGGCCACGGCCGCAACGCCGACCAGGACGAGCGTCGTACGCATGGCCTTGTAAAGGCTGGGCAAGGCTGTCGAGGGCCCCGCCTGCGCAGGCATGCTGGTCATGACGGATGCGCAACGCCACGCCCTGCTTGAGCCCGTCGCCTGGCCGTCCTCCGCTGTCCTCGCGCCCGGTCCGCGGCCTGGCACCCTCCAGCCATCTGGCTGTCACCTCCACCAGGCCTTGTATCGCCACGCCAAATGCTAAAGTACGTCACTCCCGATCACCGCGCGGTTGTGTTATGAAGT
This sequence comes from Thermoplasmatota archaeon, assembly GCA_041600695.1. Classification (GTDB taxonomy): domain Archaea; phylum Thermoplasmatota; class E2; order JACPAO01; family JAHFTW01; genus JBFJVP01. Next base: position 5,104 of record JBFIJP010000102.1, read on the forward strand.
CCTACCTGCGGTCAACCCTGATTCTCGCACCCCTGTTCGTAGTGGGCGTCCTGCTTCTTTCTGCCAACTCGGCGGAGGCCACCCACTTCCGCTATGGTTCCATCAGTTGGACGCAAACGGAAAACCCAGGAGAGGTGGTCTTCAGCGGCGCCATGGCCTGGCGGCACAGCGCCTTCGGGGGTTCCGTAGGGGATATTCGCGGAGAAGGTTCGCTCAATTTCGGGGACGGCTCGTCGGCGTCGCTTTGCTGGCAGACGGTCACTCTGAACAGTGCCAATGATTGGCTATATGGGACCATCATTGGCTGTGATGGCAACCCGTTGAAGCATCAGTATTCCGGCACCGGTCCGTACGTGGTGTCGTGGAGCAGTTGCTGCCGCATCAGCCTGCAATCCAGCGGCAATTACCATGTCAACAACCCGGACGGCAGCGAACGTCTGGAAACCGTGGTCGACCTGTCGGTGCCGGCCAATTCCAGCCCCCGGACGACGCTTCCGCCGATCAACCCCTGCCCGCGGGAGGCCGTTTGCACGCTCGGAATTCCGACCACCGATCCCGATCGAGATGCGTTGAGCTTCCGACTCTCCACCAGTGGAGAATCGAGCATCAACCGGCAGCCTGGCCCGCCCAACGCGCCGTCGGCTGCATCCATCCACCCGTCGACTGGTGTAATCACGTGGGACACGACGGGCGCCACGGTGGGGCCTTCCGACCACCACACGCTCTACTCCATGCAGGTGATGATTGAGGATGGCCGAACCAAGACCCCGGTCGACTTCTTTATCGAACTGGTGCCGGAGGGCGTCTCGCCGCCCACCTGGGAGGGCGGTAGCGGCGGCGGCTCGTCCATTTGCGACGACGATATCGTCGCGCCCGTGGGTGCCCTCATGCAGTTCAGCATTGGGGCTAGCACTACCGCCCCGCCGCCGGTGACGGTGTCCCTGCAGCACTTCGGGCTGCCGCCCGGGGCGACGTTTACGTCCACGCCGCCGGCCCAGCAGGTGACCGGTTCGTTCTCGTGGACGCCAGCCCGCAGCGATGTGGGAGATCACCTGGTTGTGTTCTCCGCCGAGGATTCCCGTGGCTATTCGGCCGGGATCTGCTCGGTGGTCGTCACCGTGGTGGATTTGCCGACGGCCATCCCGGTGCCTGATTTCTGTGGTCCTGTCGGCAGCGTTGTGACCTTTGACGGCACCGCCAGCACAACAACGGACCTTCACGGACCCATTGTGTCCTACACGTGGAATTTCCCCGACGGAACGTTCACGGGTAGCACGGTCACGCGAACCTTGTCCGGTTCAGCACTGGTGGGCACCTACCCCGTTTCCTTGACGATTCAGACCGCCACGGGTTACGTCGACACGGCCGCTGTCACGGTGACCGTTTGGGACACCTTCGAGGCGACCGTTGAAATGACCAAAGACGCCTACACCATGTTCGAGCGGCCGTCTGGTGTGGTCCGGGCCGAAACACCCTGCGCGGCACCCCTTGGCGACGCGCCGGTGCAACTGAAGGTTGCCTACAAGACAGGAGTGGCGTCCCTTGACGATGCCTTGGGCTCTGCGCGCACCGTCTACACGGTCACCGGCGCAACGGACGGCGCCGCCGAGTTCTGGTTCGAGATTCCCTACCTCGTGGCTGAACAGTTCGGGGCGCCCGTTGGCTTGGTCAATCCCATCAGCGGTGTGCTGAGCTTCGGCACGGAATACGTTGCCACCGCGACGGTGACCCCATCGCCTTCGACCAGTGCCATCGGTTCTGACACGTTCGTGGTCGTTCCTGACCGGCAATTCCCGCTGGATGCGCCCCCTGCGGCGCCAACGTCTACGTCCAGCAGCGCGGGTGGAGCGGGAGCCGATGCGCCTACCCTTGACGGCGAAGCCGGGCTGCAATTCTCGGGCCCGACAGACCCGATCCTGCGTCCCGACCAGGACGGCGGCCGGACGTTCGTTGCAGTGCTGGAAGATGGGGTCGGCGGCTCTTATGCATACACCCCCGTAAACAAGGAGGCTGTCCGCGATGTCCTGACCGCCTTGGCTGGGGCGGGCGCCAACGTGGAGCCGGTGATCGACATGGCCGACGTGAGGGAGGCCGGCGCCTTCGTGCACGAGTGGAGCGAAGGCGGCGTGCCGTTCACAACCATTGGGGCGTACGTGATCAGCCAATCCGAAGGCCTGCTGCGGATCCCCGCGGTCATTTTCGAAAACGTGGCCGGGACGGACGGAATCATGGCTGCGGCCGCCAGCATCCTTGCTGACGACCTGATGCCTGCTGCAAACGATGCAACGGTGCCCCTGATGGCTTGGGCGTTGCCCGAACTGGAGGACCAAGGGGCCGTCAACAATTGCCCGGCGGACATTCCTGCCTACCCTTCGTCGGGCAGTGCATATTCCGACCACCCCGAAGTGTTCGCCTGGTTTGCCCGCAAGACGGCGGCCGACCATGAGGTGTGGCAAGGCAGCTACATCGAGCGCACCGGCAGCGACTTCGGCCCGACCGTCGACTACACTGCCACCCAGCGCATCGAGATGGGATTGGCCACGCGCGTGGATGGCAACACCATCCGTGCGGCGGGAGCGTACATCCAGGAGGATGTCAGCGTGGATCGCAGCGGCGACGCCAGCACCGGTGACTACAGAGCCCAGGTCCTGTACACGGCGGGAATCACGGGTGCGGACATGGTTGATGTTCCCGTGGCTTCCGTGCGCGGCATTGAAACCCGCAACGATCAAACGGCCAGCAGCGACAGTCGCATGGCCTGCCGCCCGGACGAGCGCACCGGGGAGTGGAGCGTCGGAGCCACGGTCAACGGGGCCTTCATTCCGCTGATTGGGACCAAGACCGTGGTCACCCACGACGCACACGATGACTTCACCAATCTGGGCGACCCGGTGCGGGAGATCGAAACCACCCGCACCACCAGCCTTGGAGCCTACGACCCGGCCGGGGACTACGTGCCCGCCGTGGGCGTCCGGTACTGGGCGGAGCGCCACACGTTGCAAGGCTACCCGCTTGGCATGGTGGCTGCCCTGCAGGGCCTCGGCGACCAGCGGACCGGCGATTTCGAGATGTCCATTGGCGTGTTTGATGTGGATCGCGAATTCGTACCCGTGTCGGCTACACGAATTGATGACGACTTTGCCGACCACCACTGGGACTACCGGACCATGGTCAGCAGCGGCGTCTACCTTTTGGGCGAATACCAGCCACTGGTGGGAACCACGTACGACGGCAAGGAACCCAACCTGCCCTGGACCCTGGCGCAGGCCTTCGGCGACGAAGACGATCGCAACGAGTGGCAGACCAGTTCGGGGTCCTTCTCCCTGGGCTTCTACCGACCCGTGGTGGGGACGCGCTTTGTTCCTGAAACCTGGAGCGACGCCTACGTCGTGCAGGAGTCCTACCAGGTGGGCGTGTACCCGCTGGATTACATCCGGTTCATTCCGGTGGCCTCGATCGACTACTACGGGGAGCGCACCAGTGCGTTCTGGGCAGTCAGCCTGGCGCTGGCCAACCAGGAGGCGGTCGCGACGGGTCCGAGGGAGGGTGAATGGAACACGGATCTGGTCGTGTACACGCCGGGCCCGTACGCATTCCCCATGATGGGTTCCCATTACCGGATGACGGCCCCCGACGCCGAATATGGCACGCAAATGCACGTCATCATCGGCGTCTACGTGGAAGAGGAGTTCCACCCCGTTGCCGGGGCGAGCTATTCTGGTTCCATGACGCCGGGCATCCATGCCAGCCGTGGAGCGCTTGCGGCAGCGGGTGTTTCTGGTCAGCGCGAACAATCCACGCAGGTTTCCGTGGGGGCCTACGACCTGGGTGGCAATTTCGTGCCGCTGGTCACCGTCTGGCACGACCCGGCTGATCCCAGCCCGCGCGCGGGTTACGAGGCGCACGAGTCGGTCCAGGTCGGCGACCGGAAGGTGGTCGGTGTTTCCGTGCACGGGCGGCATTCGAATGTCGTTTCCAGCGTACAGAACGGCGATATCACGGCGTCCATCGGGTACTACGACGACAACGGCAACTACCACCGTGTGGGCGAGGCGGGCCTGCGGGGTGCTCGCCCCCACTTCGGCTGAAGGCCAAGCTGTCGGCGGGCGAGATGACTCTGCCCATCCGGCGCGCTGGACCCCTCTACCCCGTCTGCCTCCTCACCCCTCGTATCCCCCAGCTTCGTTGTTTGATTCACGCAACCAGCGGCGGGGCTGGCCTCCGTCGCGACTGCCTGCCGGGGCATCTCCTGAACTGACTCGGGTGCGCCCTCGCTTGTAGAGTGAGGTGGAATCGTCCGCCGGGGCGCATCCGGCATCGGGGGCCCCTGGCTGGCGCAACCACGTGCCAAAGCAGCCCTTCAGGCCATGGACTGGCCCTCGGGCGACGGGGCCACTTAGAGTTCGAAGCAGAACTCGGTTGGCGTGATAAGGGTTGCCTACGCGCACGGCGAATCGACCACACATGTGCGGCCGTCCACGCAGATGGCGCAACGTTTCTCGATTACTTAATTCGGTAAAGTATAAAAGACACATGCAGATGCTTTCGGCGGGGGACCTGCCCCATCGAGGGGGTCTCTTCTAGGGTCCTGGGGGCATCCGCCAGGGCGCGCATCAAGGAGACGGAGACAATGGACAAACTGCTGGAAAATCAAGGCCGAGCGTCAGCCAGGCCACAAGACAAACATGAGAGCACCCCCAGTGGGGGCAGGTTCGCCATCACGGCATTTGGGTTGGTTGCCGTCGCGGGTCTTGTCCTGATAGCGGTCGCTCAGACCTCCTCGGCACAGGCCATCATTGACAATGGAGTCATCCAACTCGGTGTCCATCGAGAAGGCCACTTGAACGTGGACGGCGGCACCCCGTCTTGTGACGGAACCGATGAAGTCGGGCTCCGGTACATGCCCACAGGCTGTGAGGCAACGGCGCCGGGCTGCCTGTGTGAGGGCTGGGGTGTTTCTTACAACGATGACACCGCCGGCTGGGCCAGCGTTGACAACTGCTCAAGTTCGTCGTGGCAGTGCATCTCCTCGAATCTGCAGGTGAACTCCTTCACGGCAACGTCGAGCACTGCCGTCAGCGACGTCTCGTTTGACGACCTCCAGGTGACGCACGACTACCACCCGTCGCCGGCAACCGCCGACATGTACGAGGTGACCGTCACGATTACCAACACTGGCTCATCGATCCTGGACAACGTTACCTACCGCCGCGTCATGGACTGGGACGCTGAACCCACGCCCTTCGACGAGTACGTCACCATCGTGGCCAGCGACCCACCGCCGACCAACCTGAAGTACTCCAGCAACGCGGGCTTCAGCTCGTCCAACCCCCTGGACCTGCCTGACTCCCTTGCCTACCCTGACCCTGACTACTACCGCGAGGGACCGCCGACCGCCCCGAGCTTCTATGACTTCGGTCCCGACGATCACGGCGCGCTGTTTGACTTCGACTTCGGGAGCCTTGCCCCTGGCGCCTCCATCGAATTCGAGATCTTCTACGGGGCCGCCGCCGACGAGGCAGGCGCCGACGCCGCGGTGGGCGCCGTGCGAGCCGAAGTGTACAGCTACGGCCAAACCAGCGACGACCCGGAGGGCGGCACGCCCAACACGTTCATCTTCGCCTTCGCTGGCGTGGGTGGATCGGCGGTCTTCGGCTGCGACTACCTCGTCGACGCCAGGGCCGGCGACCAGCAGCACCAGATCGAGGAGCCCGCTCAACTGGGCCCCGACCAGCGCACCGTGACGGTTTCCCAAAAGGGCGTGGGCAGCGTCAAGGTCTGCCCGCACCTGCCCTCCGCCGTTGCGGCCATGGTCACGAACCAGACCATCAGCGACCCGGTGCCCGCCGTGGACGTGCCGGGTCTGCCGACACCGGGTACCGGTGGCAATTACGGCGTGTCGTCGACCGCCTACGACTTCACGGACATCAGCACCACGGGCACCGAGATTCCGGGAGCCGACGACCGCGTTCGTGGACCCTACCCCATTGGCTTCGACTTTAGCTGGTATGGGGAACCGGCGGACGAGTTCTGGGTTAGTACGAACGGCTTCATTGGCATGTCCGATCCCCGTGGCGAGGATGGCTGCTGCGACGGCGAGGCGCTGCCGACCAGTGATTTGGATTTCGGCTTCATCGCGGCGCAGTGGACCGACCTTTGCTCAGATACGAGGTACTGCGGCGGCCAAATGCACTACCAAGTGATGGGCGCCGCACCCTTGCGCATCCTGATTGTGCAGTTCACCAACGTCCCCCACTGCTGCGACGATCCGAGCGATCCCGACGCGGACCCGGTGACGTTCCAGGTGAAGATGTTCGAGACCACGGGCAATATCGAAATCCACTACCAGAGTGCCCTGCCCGGATATGGCGAA
>JBFIJP010000103.1:0-11431 GCA_041600695.1 Thermoplasmatota archaeon
CCCCCCGCCCTACGCGTCGAACGCCCGCATTTCACCCCGGGCCAGCTGGCCTGCCACCTGGGGAATGCCCGCAATCTCGTCATCCAGGATCGCGGCAGCGGATGCGTCCATGTCCGAAACCCCAGGGGCCAGGGCCAACTGGATGGACGCCAGGGCCGGGTCATCGACGGGCTGCCCGATGCGGCTGCCCAGTTGGACGTAAGCTTCCGCGACGCCAGCCAGCTCGGCATGGATGCGATCGGCCGCCCGCTGGGCAACGACCGCGTACAGCTTGCCGACATGGCTCTGGGGGTTCTTGCCGGCGTACGCCTCAGCACTAGAGGGCCGATCGATGCCGATGACGCCGTTGATGCGGTTGCCCCGACCCACCTGGCCGGAGTCGCCACACTCCGCCGAAGTGCCCAGTACCGTGAGGTACATGCCGGCCAAGCCGCGGCCAGGCCGATCCAGTGCGTTGACCTGCACGGACACTTCGAAGGGTGGACCCTCATGCAAGTCGCCAGCGGACGCGGCATCGGTGACAGCATTGGCCAAGTCGTCGCGGCGTCGGAAATAGCTGCGTGGGCTCTCCACGAACCGGTCGACGAAGGCCACCGCCAGGGTGAGGTCGATGCAGGCGCCCCGCCGGTACGCCATGACCTTGACGTCTTCTCCGGTTTCCGGGAAGTCCCGCTTGAAGCGGGCGGAGTTGATCATTCGCTCCGTGGCCAGCACAAGCTGTTCGGTGGGGCTCATGGGGGCGTAGGCAGCGGCAACGGACGTGTCGTTGGCCCCCGGTGCCCCGGCGGCGAACAGATTCACCAGTTCGGCGGACCCGGGCTTGATTTCGTCCTGGATGATCAGGTGCTCGTCGGGATCAACGTGTGGCAGGTTGCCCCGCATCCACCGCCGGGCCGCCTTGGCCACGATCTCCCCCACCGGGACCTTCTCGGCTCCGACCTGACGGACCGCGCGGTCGCCGACCACCAGCCGCATGGGCTCGTCGACGCGGCCGCCGCCTAGGGCGGGCGTGGTGCGGCCGGCCACGAGCAGGGCCTTGTCGAGGTTGTGGTGGTGGACACGGCCGAAGTGTTCCAGATAGTAGGCGCACAGGGCCCGGGAACCTTGCTCGGCAATGGCATCGCAGATGGTATCAGGGTGGCCGATGCCCTTACGCTCGACGGCTTCCCCCAAGCGTTGTGCCATGGGGCGGGCCAGCAGAACCTGCACTCCGACGGCGGTCACGGAGCGTCTTCCCCCGGATGTACGGCTGGTTCGCACGCGCCCGCAGCGCCAAGCGACCTCCTCATGGGCCGGCATCCACGCTGGTGGTCATGGACCATGCCCAATCGGCTGCCCATGCACGCGCGGAACCAGCCAGCCCGGCAGCGCTCCGGGCCGCCGGCCGCCCCTTGCCGCCCATCAGCGGCGCGGCGCTGCCGGGATCTACCAGATGGGGACGACATCGTACCCGAGCAGCAGCACCGTGGTGGCGCCCACGATGATGGCCAGGGGCATTCCTACGCGGAAGAAGTCGGCGAACCGGTACTCGCCGGGACCGTACACCATGAGGTTGGTCTGGTAGCCGATCGGGGTAACGAAGCCCGCCGACGCCGCAAACGTGGCTGCAACCACGAACTTCAGGGGGTCGGCGCCCAGTTCCAGTGCCACCTCGGCCCCCACGGGGGCCATGATGGTAATGGCAGCAGCATTGGTGACCAGTTGGGTGATGACAAACGTCAGAGCATACACCATGGCCAACATGGCCACCGGGGGCAGGTCGCCGGCCTGGGCCACCAGCGTGGACGCCATCCAGCCGGAGGCCCCGGAGGAAATGAAGGCAATGCCCAGCGGCAGCAGCCCCACCAGCACCAGGATGACCTCCCAATCCACGGATTCGAAGATTTCGTAGGCGCGGATGCACCCGGTCAGGCCCATGGCGAGGACCCCGGCCAGGGCGGCCACGGCAAGCGGCGCCCACCCCATGGAAGCGGCGGTGATGACGGCGGCGAAGATGATCAGCGCCACCGGAGCCTTGCGGCGGCGGTAGGGCTCAATGCGCAGCGGTTCAGCCATGACGAATTCCCGGCTGCGCTGGATGGTGCGCTGGGCTTCGGCGTCGCCGATGAGCAACAGCGTGTCCCCGTACTGGATGGGCAAGTCGGAAATGCGCTCGTGCAGGACCGTGGGTCCCCGACGCAGCGCCAAGACGACCGCACCGAAGCGGTGCTGGAAGCGTGACTCGCGCAGCGTCAAGCCCCGCAGGTGGTGCCCCGGTGAGACGGTTGCCTCGAAGAGCACGCTGCCTGCATCCTGTAGGTGGTGGGTTTGCGTGCCTTCGGGTCGCACCGCCAGGCCGGATGCTTCCAGCAGGGTCACCACATCCTCCGCCGACGCCCGCAGGAGGAGCACATCGCCAGCGTGGATGGGCAGCGAGTGCAGATCCGTCCTGACGGGGCGATCGTGCCGGTACACCCTCACGACGTCCACGTCGAAGCCTTTGAGCGCCCCCGAGTCGGTGAGTGTCTTGCCCTCCATGGGTGAGCCCTCCTTGACGACGAACTCCGCGATGTATTTGCCAACGCCGTAGCGCTCCGCTGTTTCCCCCACGATGCGCCGCTGAGGCACAATGCGTGGCGCAACGGCGAGCACGTACAGCATGCCGACCACGAAGACGATGCTGCCCACGGGGAACAGGGTCCACATGTGGAAGCTCCCGAGCCCCAGGCGGTCGGCCATGGACGAACCCACAAGGTTGGTGCTGGTGCCGATCAGGGTCATGGTGCCGCCCAGCATCGCGGCAAACGACAGGGGCATCAGGTACCGGGAGGGGGACAACCCCGACCGCTTGGCAACGGCCAGAACCACTGGGATCAGCAGCACCACGACGGGGGTATTGTTGAGCACCGTCGACAACAGGCCTGCCAGGATGGCCAGCAGCACGAACGACCACCCGGCGCTCCCCTTGGCGACGGCTACCACCGAATTGGCTGCCCGCTCCAGCAGACCCGTGCGCTCGATCCCGACGGCCAGGATGAACATGCAGAGCACGGTGATCGTCGTGTCGGCACCCGGGCCGGAGAAGCCCTCCGCAGGCGTCAGCACGCGAAACAGCATCAGGGAAGTCGCCACCAAGAGGGCCGTGAAGGCAGGCCTCACAGCCTCCGTGACGAACAACACGAAGGCGACGCCGGTCACGGCGAGGGTGATCCAGATGGGTTCGATCGCCATCCTGGCGCGTCAAGCCAGGCAGCCCTTCTTCACAAAGGCGTCATGGGCCGCCCAGAATCGGCCCGGCACCCCTACGCCGAGGAGGTCTGAGCCTGCGGGCGAAAGAAGACCTCATCCACCGCGACAATCGCCCAACTCAGGGCGAGGGCCGCAAACGCGACGGGGAGGGCCATGGAGCCGCGGGCAAAACCGTAGGCGGCGAAATTGTTGGCCACCACCACGGCGTAGACAATGTTCATGATGACCAGTGCCGCCCGCACGTACGGCGCCTGCGGTGGGTCCAGCGCCACGCCAACAAAAACCAGAGCCACCACGGCCCACTTCACGATCACCAAACCCATCAGCCCCTGCCCTTCCATCACCCGTACCAGCAGGGGGTTCCCCTCGGCGAAGCCGGCGCCGAGAGCCAGCATGGTTGACAGGGTGTCAAACACCTGGAGGATCACCAGCAGCAGGATGGCGTAGCGCAACGACCAGACACGATCCACGTAGCCCATGCCCGTGGTTTCCGCCGCACGTGTGCTTATCGTGTTGCTTCGAAGCTGTCGGGACCAGGGTTGGCGCGCCGCCGGTCCGATGCGTGGCGCCAAGGCATGGGCGGGCTTCACCCAGGCCTTCGCTTGGACATGGAACGAAAGGGTGCAGAGCCCTGGCGGGGACCGTCAACGGTGGAGCCGGTGGGCGGCGCCCACGGCGCGGGCGCCTCGCTGGGCCCCGGGGCGGTACGGGCTCCTTTTTTCTAGGCGTCGGCTGCAAAAGGCTGTCATGGCCAGCCCGCTACCGGTGAACGTCATGTCCCGCAACGCGGTCACCGTTGCCGGGAGTGGCACGCCCATGGTTCTCGTGCATGGCTTCGGCTGCGACCAGGCCATGTGGGGGAAACTGGCACCCGACCTGCAAGAGGACCACCAGGTCATCCAGTACGACCTCACCGGCATGGGCGCGTCGGACTACCACGCCTACGACCGCAGGCGCCACGGCACCTTGGCCGGGCATGCCGAGGATCTCATTGAGGTGATTGAAACCCTGGATGTGGAGCCGGTCGTGGCCGTGGGCCACTCGGTGAGTGCCATGATCATCGCCCTGGGAGCCATTCGCCGCCCCGACCTGTTTCGCGCCCTGGTGATGGTCAGCCCCAGTCCCCGTTACATCGACGACCCTCCCTATTCGGGGGGCTTCAAGGAGCCCGACATCCGGGGCCTGCTTGGCGCCATGCGGGAGAATTATCAGGGATGGGCGGGCCAACTGGCTTCGATGGTGGCGGGCGAACAGGCGACGGACGACGTCGAGCAGGAACTGAACGACCGCTTCTGCCGCAACGACCCCGAAATTTCCCGTCACTTCGCGGAGGTCACGTTCCTGTCGGACAACCGGGACGATTTGCCGAGGATCACCACTCCCACCCTGATCATCCACTGCACCCAGGATGCCATTGCTCCCCCGGCCGTCAGCCACTATGTCCACAAGAGTATCCCCGGCGCGCAGATCGCGCCCATTGCGGGAGCGGGGCACGCGCCTCACATGACCCACCCCCAACAGACCAGCGAGGCGATTCGATCCTTCCTTCGTCGCCTGGAGTAGACGCTCCCGACCTGCTTGGCCGCCTCAATTGTGCAACACTGCACATTTCCGCGGAGCAGGCCGTGATCGGAGCCAATGCCGTGGCTGCCCAGTGGCTCGGGCGGTCCCCATCCGACCTGGCGGGGCTTTCCCTGGCCGAGGTGCTCACCCGGGGCTCCCTCCTGTACTGGGAAACGTCCATCCTGCCGCTGCTGGCCACCCAGGGCCACGCATGGGATGTGGCCCTCGACCTGCGCGGTGCCAGGGGCGACATCCCGACGCTGGTCAACATCAGCGCCGATGGCCCGAACGCCCTCTGCGTGCTGTTTCGGTTCGACGAGCGGCGACGATACGAGCGCGCGATGGCCCAGGCGGAGGCCCAGGCCCGCAGGCAGGACGAACAGATTCGCGCCCTGCAAGACGTGGACCGGCTGCACCGGGACTTCATCAACACCGCCGCCCACGAATTGGCCACCCCCATGACGCCGCTGCGGCTCCAACTCCACCTCCTGGAGCGGGCCTTGGCCGCCGGGTCCCAGGAGAAGGCGGCGCGTGCCTTGGCCTCCATCGAAACCAGTGTCGCCCGCCTGTCGAAGTTCATCAGGGACTTGCAGACGGCGGCCCAGATCCAGAGCGGTCCGCTTCCCGTCGTTCCCGGTGAAGCGGACTTGGCTGCGCTAGTGGTTCGCGTGGTGGACCAGTGGCGCCTCACACTGCCTGCGCACATGGAGGTCAGCATGGACATGGGCGCGGGCCCGGTGCAGGTCACGGCGGACCCCACAGCACTGGAGCGGGCGCTACGGCAAGTGTTGGACAACGCCGCCAAGTTCGGCGAGGGCCGGCCCGTCGATGTGCGCCTCGTGGCTGACCCCCCTCGCATCGAGGTCCGGGATCAAGGAATTGGAGTCGACCCGGCGCGCATCGCTGAACTGGGGCAGCCCTTCGCACAGGCCCACGATCGGACCGTGTTCACGGGGCTGGGCGCGGGCTTGGGCCTGCACATTGCCCGGGCCCTCATGGAGGCCCAGGGTGGTACCCTCGACATCTCCAGCCGAGGCATCGGCATGGGCACGACCGTCATCCTGACGCTTTCGGCCACGCCCGATGCGCCCGCGGAGGCACGGTGAGCGCCGCGCCCGCCGGCCGTGGGACCGGTGGACCGATGACGCCTGCCGGCGCCCCTGTGTGCCAAACGCCATAGCGACGCGGCGGTTGGCCGGCTCGTGATTCCCGCATGGAAGGCTACCTGCTGATCAAGTTCGTCCACGTCATGGCCGCCGTCGTGGCGCTGGGCACCAACGTCACCTACGCCATCTGGTACAGTCGAACCCCCCTGGCGCCGGATTCGACGCTGCACGTCCTCAAGACCATCGAGGTCCTGGAGGGGCGGGTCGCCAACCCGGCGTACGCACTGGCCCTGATCACTGGCGTCACGATGGCTTTCCTGGGCGATTGGTGGAGCGCGATGTGGATTCACGCAGCCCTCGGCTTGTTCGCCCTCGTTCTGATCATCGCCGTGGCCGGCTACACTCCCACCCTGAAGGCACAGATTCGGGCGGTGGAGGAGGCCGGGCCTGCCTCCGCGCAATACGCACGGCTGGCCACGAAGGGAGCCAGGATTGCTGGCGTGCTGATGGTGCTGGTGGTTTCCATCCTGGTGCTGATGGTGTTCAAGCCCACCATGGGTGCCTGAAGCGCGGGCCAAGGCCAGCCGAGGCTGATCGAAGCGCGAGCCAGCCGGGCCAACGCCAGCCGGGTGAGGAAGAAAGGCAAAGGTGGCGGGGGCCTCTAACCCGACCCCGCCGGGCGGGCGCTGCTGACGTGCACGGTCACGGAATCCTGTAGCGTTCGCAGGCCACACACATCCGTCACCTGTGCCGTAATGGTGTGGGTTCCGGGGCTCAGGTAGGGGTCAATGGAGTAACCCGTGCCCAGGACACCGTCCAGGCTGCTGGCCCAGACCACCGTGAAGGGGCCGTGGCCGGAGGTAATGGACACCGACAAGTGCACGGGCAGGAACGAACTGTAGACACCGTAGTCCTGATCGATCTCAGCCAGCAGAATCCACCGGCACACCTGTGCCCGCACGCTGTCCAAGGCGTTGAGGGTCAGGATCTTCTTCGTGCCCTCCGGGAAGCTGCCGGTATGCTCGTGGGCCTCATCCAGAAGGCGCTTCTCCACCCAGCCCGCCGAGATGGCAGCCTGGTTGGCCACCAGGAGGTTGGCCACGCCGGCCGTCATGGGCGTTGCCCCGCTGGTTCCCGTCGCCCAGCCGACGTTGCTCAGGTCGCTGCCGGAGTGGTACTGCTTGAAGGGCGCAAACAAGTCGACGGTGCCCGGGTACCCGGTACTGATGACGGAGCCGCCGGGGGCATTGGGGAATCCATAGTTGGTGCCCAGGAAGCCTCCGCCCGGCAGGTGGGGGTCCTTGGACATGGGGTCTGTGCCGCCGATGCACAGGACCGCCTGGAATTCGCAGGGAATCATGTTGCGCACTTCCGTGCAGACATTCTTCAGCGTGGGTAGACCGTTGACAATCACTGGCTTGAGCGCGCAGGCGCTGGCATCCAGGTTGCGTTGGTGGTTGTGGGCGGCGGCAATGACCAGCAGGCCGGAGTCCCGGTAGCCCTGGAAGGCGTCGTTGTAAGCGTCCGCCGTGGAGTCGCCCCCCTGCACGGCCCCGGTGTAGTAGCCGTAACTGAGACTGGCGAGGCGGGCCCCCCAGGACACCGCCACATCGAGGGCTTGCAGCGTCCGGCTCAGGCTGTAATCCATCTGAATGTAGACCGGAATGGCCGTGGGGCCACCGGGGCCGGCGATGCCCATGCCATTGTTGGGGCGGGCCGTGCCGACCTTGGCCACATAATCGCCGTGCCAGTTGATCGATCCACCGCCTCCGTACTTGATCCAGGAGCCATCCAGCGTGTACATGCCGAAGCCCGAGGGATACTCGGGGTAGTTCCAGTCGATCGTCTCGGTCTGGGGGTCCACGGAGCGGTAGTTGGCATCCAGGAACACCATCCATGGGTCGCTGGCCTGGGACTGGAGGTAGCCGGTCTTGTGAAGCAATTGCCAGGCGGGGAAGGTCCCGATGTCGGGCTCGCTGCCGGGGCTGGCGCGGAAGTGGGGCCACTGGGCGACGTTGGATGCGTACCCGCTGGGGCCGCTGGCGGCCTCCACGATGTTCCCATCCGGGTAGCCGGCCGGCTCGCCGATCCAGTTGACATCCACCGGGTAGCCGGCGTTTGCCGCCGCTGCCGCCAGGCCCACCAGGGCCAGCGCCTCGGGACTGGAGAACGTTGCCTGGTAGTGGAACGGAGCACTCCGCTGGGCCAGCGCCGCGGCTGCGTCACGGGCACCCAGGGCGCCGAGGGCCTCCTGGTTCCACTGAGCGTCCCCGGGAACCAACACGCGGCTGGCCGAGAAGTCATCGATGGTGAGTTCGCCGGCATCCCAGTCGCAGCCCATTGGGGCCGGCAAACAGCCGCGACCCTGGGCCAGGTCGGCCAGGGGGGAAACCGCCTCGCCGCCGACGAGTCCGGCGAACTGCAGCGCGTCGGCATGGGGACCAATGTAGAGCAGTTCGCCGCTGCGGAACTGCATGGGCCCAGGGACATCGGGGAGCAGCATCTGCTCGTCCCGGGATTCAGGGAAGGCTGCCGGGTCCACCAGGATGCTGGCATCCGTGGCGCGCGCGTCCACCGCCGGGTCGCCCGCGGTGAATCCGTGGGCGGCACTGGCAATCATGAGCAGGCCTGTCAGCGCGAGTGTCAAGCGCATGAGGTGGTCCAACCACGTGACCTACTTGAAGCGAGGAAGCACGAACGGCTCCCTTGGCATACGGGTGGCTCCGCCTGGCGAGGGGCGGCTGCCGTGCGTGACGCGCCGGGTGAGGCCACCTGCGCAAGGGTCATTCCCCTCGGCGCCTTGGGGAGCGCATGAACGCGCCGGCCAAGGGATTCGTGTGGGGCGCTGTCGTTTGCGGCGTGACCTGGCTTGCCGCCGCGCTGCTTTGGACCAGCTACGCCGCCGTGCCCGCGTCGCTGTTCATCCTCGTTCCGCTGGCGCTGCTGTGCGCCGGGGTCGCCGGCTGGTTCCAGGCGCCCTCGCCGCGCATAACCGTTGCATGGGCGACGTTCGGCGGAGTCGTCGCCACCGCCCTTGGGATGCTCGTCCTCAGCTTTGGCGTGGGCGCCGCCCGGATGCCCGTCGAGCCGGTAACGTTCGGGGCCTTCATGCTACTGGCGAGCCCTGCCCTCGCCGTGACCGCCGCGGCCGCCCAACGGTTGAGGCTGCCGCGAGCAACCCGCCGAGCGGAGTAAGGCAAGGCTGACAAAGGTGGCCGGCTGGGGCCGCCCGTGGAGGTCATTCTCGTGGACGGCAGTAACGTGGCGCGGGCCCGAGGCAGCCGGCCGGCCAGTTACGATGATCTGCTGGCGGTTGAGGATTCCTTGGTGCGGTCTGGCTACAAGCCGCGCGTCGTGGTCGACGCCAGCCTGCGGCACCGTTTGATCCCGGAGGACGCCGCGGCTCTCGAAGAGCGCCTGTTTGTCGGCGACGTGGTCCAAGTGCCCAAAGGAACGAGTGCCGATGTGTGGTTGGTGAGCGAATCGGCGCATCTAGGCGCCTTGATTGTCACCAACGACCGCATGCGGGAATGGGTGGCCCGGTACCCATGGCTCGCCGAGCGGCTCGTCGCATTCGAGCCCGGGGGCGACGTGAAGGTGCCGGCGCCGGGCTAGAGGTGGCGGGCGCATTCGCCTGGTGCTGGCTGTGCAAGTGCATATCCCGGCGCCGCGCCGCACGGTCCCCGTGTCGGACCGGTTGCAAACGAACCAAGATTTTGTGCGTGGGAGTGCGTTCGTCGTCCATGCGGGTCCCTGCGCCCCGGAATCCATCACGCCGGGCGGCGCAGCCGGCACAGACGGCTCTGGCGCGTCGGGTCCGTGATCTGAGCGTGACGCGACCGCGTGACCCCGCTGAAATCGCCGCCAAGAGTGCCGCGGAGGCAGCAGCCGGGCCGGAAGTGCAGCGCCGCAGCCCGAGGGCCACCTTGCCTCCCACCGCCATTCCCCTCGGCACCCCGCCGCGTGGAGCCGGGGGTCGGCCGCTGCCCACTGCTGTGCGGCAGGGCATGGAGCACCGGATGGGCCACGATTTCTCCCGCGTACGCATCCACGCCGACGGCGAGGCCGCGGCAGCGGCCCGCCAGTTGCAAGCACGGGCTTTCACCGTGGGGCATGACATCTTCTTCGCCGAGCGGCACTTTGCGCCGGCCACTTCATCCGGGCGGCGACTGATCGCCCACGAATTGGCCCATGTTCAACAGGTGGATCGGGGACCCACCCGCGGCGGCCTGCGCCGGGACGTCGTCGCCCGCGACCCTGACCCGGTCGCCATGCAGGCGGACTTGGAACAGGAGGGTCGCCAAGTCGTAGGCATCGCCGCGGACTACCTTGATCTGGTCGCGGATTACCTTCAGATCGTGCTGGATTACGCCGCCATCCGCGAAACGATGGCTCCCGGACCTGCCGCCGCCGCGCGCGCCGTTCACGAAGTCCTGAACCAGGAACGCCTGGGTTCCCTTCTGGCAAAAGCGATCGATGCCTTCGAGCAGCAGCGCCGCCAAAACCCCCATGTGCGCGCCGCGCCGGACAGTGCCGAGCAGACCCGGCTGGGTGAATCGTACGCCCGTGCACTGGAACGGTTCCGAGTCGCCATGGAAGCGGCGCGGGCCAACGCTGCCAACCTGGCGCCGGCGGTAGAGGCGAAGGAGCAAGCACGCTACGACGACAATCGCCTGCGCTGGCTGGCCGCCAACCCGGCTGCGCCGCAGGCGGTCGGCCAGCGAACCGCCTTCACAAATGCGGAGTTGAATCTGTCCACCCAGCGCCACCAAGAAACCTCCACGTGGGCGACTGGCGTCGTGGCTTCGCTGCACACCTTCAACCTTGCCGGCGACCGCGCCGGGAAGCTCAGGGACGCGTTGCAAGCCGCGCCACAACGTCTGGAACGCGATGCTGTCAGCGGTGGCATTCAACCCGGCACGGATGCCAATCAGCTGGCCCAATTGCAGCCGGCCATTGACCAGTTGGATGCAATCCAGTGGGCAGTGGACGCAGCCATTGCTCGACTCGACGATGCCGAAGGGCGGACCCGCGCCTTCGCGGGCGACCCCACCGGCGCGCACCCGGACGCGGCTGCCGCCCTGAGCAAGCACTTCTCAACCAGCGACCCCGGGTACGCCACGCTTCTGGCCGATCGGCTGGCCCGCATGGCCATGGAGCTTCGGGGGCAGGGACAACTGGAGGTTCATGCGCCGGACGCCAACGATGCGGCGTGCGATTGGACGGGAACCAGCAGCACCAGAGCTCATGCGGACGCTAATCGATTCTACTTCTGTGGAGCGGTTGCGCGCAACGACCACGATTTGGTGAGTACCGTCATCCATGAGGCAGTCCACGCGGTAATCCCCAACCTGGGCGCTTTGTCGCCGGTCCGAGGCTCCGCAGACACCCCGGCGGACCGAGCATACGAATTCGAGCGGATGTACGAGTTCCTGTCCACGGAGGAGGCATTGGCCAACGCTGAGAGTTACGCGTTCTACGTTGACGACCTCGTCGGGGCCCAGGTCCAGCGAACGAAAATTCCCACCACAATC
>JBFIJP010000104.1:0-11328 GCA_041600695.1 Thermoplasmatota archaeon
AGCCTTCCGTTTGACATGACCACCAACAACCGGTTTGCAACCAACCATGACATCTACAACAGATGCGGGGTTTGGGGTCACGCCAACACGTGGTACAAGTACACGGCTCCGCAGCGTGAGGTCCTGGCGGCCACATCCGGCGTTGCCATGTTCGAGGGTTCGTCCGCCGGGCCATACGATTGCTTTTCCTGGTACCGGCCCGAATGGGCTGTCGACGCCGGCAAGACCTATTACTTCATGGTGACGGGGTCGTCGACGGCGCAGCCGTTCCATCTGGAATCCCGGGCACCGCCGGTCAACGATGACTTCGTCGGCGCCATCACCATCCCGACGGCGACGTACAGCCACGCGCAGGACACTCTCGGAGCCAGCATCGAGGCAGGAGAGACCTTGCCCACGTGCGCCAGCGCCACGGATGCCGGCAGCGTGTGGTACAGCTACACCGCCCCGTCCCACGGTCGCTTGCGCCTGGAGGCGCCCGGCCCGTTCGGCACGTTCATCGGCGTCTACACCGGCTCCAGCCCAGCCGACCTGGTTCAGCGGGCGTGCCGCGAGCGCATCCAGGACCAAATTGGCCATGCGTACGTGGATCCCCGCATGACGGCGGGCTCCACCTTCCACTTCCAGGTGGGGTCAAACTACGATCGGGCCGGCGACGGTTTCAACCTCGAATTCGTTGCCGCCCCTGCCAATGACGCCTTCGCCCAGGCGACGCGGGTGGGGCCGCTTCCGTTCCAGGACGCGGTGGATACGTTTGCCGCCACGCGGCAGGGCTCGGAGTCCAAGCTCTGCATGGATTCCACTGCCACCGTCTGGTACGAGTGGCGGGCCCCGTCGAACATGCAGGCCAGCGTCGACACCATTGGCTCCGATTTCGACACCGTGCTGGGCGTCTTCACCGGCCCCAGCCTGTCCAACCTCGTCATGGTGGCGTGCGACGACAACTCGGCCGGGCAGCAGTCGGAGTTGTCGTTCCTTGCAACGGAAGGCCGCACCTACTACATCCAGGCAGGCGGTGACGGCGGGCGCACCGGCAATCTGGTGCTGAACGTGGCCAAAGACCCCCTCCGGCCCTAGCCGCCACAGGTCCGGTTGGAGGACGACGGGGCTCGAAGCGCAAAGTCCGTCAACGCCCCCCGTCCTCCAAGAATGGGGTCCCTCGCCCCAACGTGACGACCATGACCTCCGAAACCACTTCGCCGCTGAACCCTGTGTTGCCGTTTGTCGCTCTCGTGGGCTTCGCCGCCATCTATGTGGTTGCCGGGTACGCGGGGTACATGCAGTGGGCAACATCGTTCCTGCTGGCCAACGTGTTCATCGCGGCGGCCATCGTGTACGCGGGCGTTTGGCGCTACGTTGAGGACCATGTGGTGACTGTCCCAGCGCATGTGATGCCTCAGACCATCGATGAAGAACCGGTCGACGCGCTCGACGATGTGCCGGAGACGGACCCAGAACTGGTCGTCCTCAGCTCCAAGGACCCGTAGGCGAGGCGCGTCACGAGGGGCCTTCCGCTGCATCGGCGGTGCCTCGCGCCGCACGGGGAACGCGACAGTCAAGACCGGCGTCGTGCCCGGCCTGCCGTACTCCTTCCCGACGAGCAGCCGAAGCGGGTTCTGGGCGACTTGGCCTTCCAAGTGGACTTGGCACCCTACCTGACGGCCCCCTGGGGGTACGCCCGGAATCGGCGTGCGTATCGGGGGGCCTCCAAATGCCAGGATGCTAGCCCTGCCCGATGTACAAAGGGTAAACCGTGGGTCGCGGCTGGACCGGCCAGCCAGGCAATGGACGCCCCGCAACCACCCAAGACCCCTCCTACCAGGCCGACCCTGCTGACCACCGGCTGGCGCGAGTGGGTGTACCTGCCCGATCTGGACATCGGTCCCATCAAGGCCAAGATTGACACCGGCGCCAAGACCAGCGCCCTGCACGCCTACGATCTGGTCGTCGACCGCGACGCGGGCATCGTGCGCTTCAAGGTGCACACCATCCAGCGCCGCACGGATTTTTTCGTCGAGGTTCAAGCCCCGCTGGTGGACGAAAGGGTGGTGCGCGATTCAGGCGCCAATGCGACCCTGCGACCGGTGATTGCGACGAACCTGACTCTGCTGGGCCGGTCCATGCCCATTGAGGTGACCCTGACGGATCGCATCGAAATGGGGTTCAGGATGCTCATCGGCCGCGAGGCCTTGTCCGGCCGCTACATCGTTGATCCTGCCGCCAGTTGCCTTGGCGGCGTGCCCGAACTCGTTCGCAACTGGCGCCCAGAATCCCCCGAGGCCACATCATGAACATCGCCGTGCTGTCCCGCAACCCTGCCCTGTACTCAACCAAGCGCCTCGTCGAAGCCGCCCAGGCTGCCGGCCATGAGGTGGTCGTGATCGACTATTTGCGATGCTATATGGACATCACGTCCAGCAAGCCGCGCGTCATGTATCAGGGGGACCCGCTGCCCGCCTTTGATGCAGTCATTCCGCGCATCGGGGCCAGCCACACCTTCTACGGAACGGCAGTCGTGCGCCAATTCGAAATGATGGGTGTCTTCTGCGCCAACGAGTCCCAGGCCATCAGCCGCTCCCGGGACAAGCTGCGCTCCCTGCAAATCCTCGCGCGCGCAGGCATTGGCTTGCCGGTGACCGGCTTTGCCAGCAGTACCGCCGACATTGATGGTGTCATTCAGCTCGTCGGCGGCGCGCCCCTGGTGGTCAAGCTGATCGAGGGAACGCAGGGGGTCGGCGTGGTGCTCACGGAGACCAAAAAGGCGGCCGAGGCGGTCATCGAGGCCTTCCGGGGCTTGTCGGCAGACATCCTCGTCCAGCAGTTCATCAAGGAGGCCGGCGGCCGTGACGTTCGGTGTTTCGTTGTGGGTAACCGGGTCATTGCGGCCATGGAGCGGCAGGGTGCGCCGGGCGAGTTTCGCAGCAACCTGCACCGCGGGGGCACCGCAGCCGTGACAAAGCTCACCAAGGAGGAGCGGGAGACGGCGGTCAAGTCGGCCAAGACCCTTGGACTCAACGTGGCGGGTGTCGATATCCTGCGCAGCGACAAGGGGCCCCTGGTCATGGAGGTCAATTCGTCGCCTGGTCTGGAAGGCATCGAAGCCTCCACGGGCATCGACGTGGCCGGCAAGATCATTGAATTCCTCGAACGCAACGCCAAGCCCGGCAAGGTCAAGGATCGCGTCGGGGCCTGAAGCAGACCCGCGGCCCGGAGCGGGGCAGCCAATTTGCTTTCGCTAGGGGGGCCCACTCGCACTGGTTTATGTCCGCGCGCCGGTGTGGTGGGGCGCGGCCTGGCCGCAGGATGAAAAACCATGTCTGAACCATTCTCCCTGATTCTGGACACGACCGCCCATGCAGGACAACTGCCTGCCCTCCGGCCCACGATCAGCGCCCTTGCCAACGACGTGCGGGCCAATGAGCCCGGAACCCTCGACTTCCGCTCCTTCGTGGACGAGGCGTCCAATCGGCTCTGCTTCTTCGACACCTATGCATCGAGCGAGGCGTTCCTTGCGCACCTCGGCCGACAAACGGTGAGCGACGCGCTGGACCAGATCATGGCCCACGTGGACATCAACGCATTCACCGTGATGGGCAACGTGACGCCCCAGGTGCGCGAAGCCCTGCAGCCGTTTGGCGCCACCGTCGTACGGCCCAACGGCGGCTTCAACCGCATCCAGATTCCCACGGTCACGATCTGATCGTTGGTCCCCAACTGTCCGGTGCTCGGACCGCGAACCCCGGACGCCCGCCCACCGCCCCGTGGCGTTGGGCGGGCCTTGGCCACCCATGCCATGGCTGCGTCTTTTGAGCCACGCCGGCTTGCTGGCGCCATGCACCTGTACGGCCATGGCTCGTCGGGCAACGTGTACAAGCCGAAGCTGCTCATGTCGTTTCTGGGCATCGGCTTCGAACATACACCCACGGACTTTTTTGCCGGCACCCAGACGCCCGAGTTCCGTGCCATGAACCCCAACGGCAAGGTGCCGGTGCTCGTCGACGGCGATTTCACGTTGTGGGAGTCCGGCGCCATCCTGGCCTACCTGGCGACGGGCACGTCGTGGCTGCCGGAGGACCGCCGCGCCCGGGCGAAGGTGTTGCAGTGGATGTTCTTCGAGCAGTACAGCCACGAGCCGTACATCGCGACGGCCCGGGCTGCGATGCACTTCCGGGAGGACACCCCGCAGCGGGCGGCTTTCCTGGCCAGCAAGCGCACGGGCGGTGAGCATGCCCTGCGCGTGATGGAGGATCATTTGGGTAGCCCCCGGCAGTGGTTCGTGGGCGACGCGCCCACCATCGCCGATATCGCGCTGTATGCCTACACCCATGTCGCCGGCGAGGGCGGTTTCTCGCTGGATCCGTACCCGGCCATCCAGTCGTGGTGCCGCCGGCTGGAGGGGCTGCCGGGGTACGTGGAAATCGACGCCTTCGAGGATTCTGTCGCCGCCTGAACCCACGGCCTGTTGCAACGGTCTCAAGTGGCACGGCCGGACTGTCCCCGTATGCCCACCCGGCCCACCCGCCGTGAATGGTTGGCCCTGGGAGGTTTCGGGGCCGCGGTGCTCGCCGCAGCCCTCGTTGGGTCGCTGAGTACCATCGATGCGGCGGACCGTTATGCAGCGCTGGAACAACCGGCCTGGGCGCCGCCATCCTGGCTTTTTGGCCCGGCGTGGACGCTCTTGTATGCGACCATCGCGTGGGCGGGTTGGATGGTCTGGCGGGCAACCGGATCCGTATGGTCTCTTCCCCTGCGGATCTATTGGCTCCAGTTGGGCCTCAATGCGCTGTGGTCGCCCATCTTTTTTGCCGCCGGCTGGCGCGCCGCTGCTCTGGCCTGGATCGTGGCCCTGGACGTTGTCGTGGTGGGCATGCTGGCTGTCTTCCGGCGTTATGACCGCGGGGCAGCCCTGATCCTAGTGCCGTACCTGGCCTGGATCCTTTTTGCCACAGGACTCAACGCCGCCGTGTGGTGGCTCAACCGATGATCACAGGAGCGCTTTCCCGTCACGTTAAGCCGGGCACAGGCGTTGCCGGCCCAATGGGACCCGCCGCACCAGCCGCACCAGCCGCACCAGCCGCACCAGCCGCGCCAGCCGCACCGGCCGCACCGACCAGCGGGTACTCGGGTACGCCGCTGCGCAAGAAGCTCGGCTACGCGGACGGCCTGGCGGCCTACGTGGAGGGTGCCCCCTCGGGTTACAGGGACTGGGTGGGCTCGGCCAATTGGGTGGATCGTCCGGAAGAAGCCTCGATGATTCATTTGTTCGCGCCAGACCTTGCAACCCTGCATGCGCGCCTTGCACCACTGCGCCAAAGCGTGCAGGGCGCCGACATGCTGTGGGTGTCATGGCCCAAGAAGGCAAGCACGGTGGTAACAGACGTGGATGGAGCGGCGGTCAGGGAGGCGGGGCTCGCCGCCGGCTTGGTGGACGTGAAGATTTGCGCCGTGAATGAAGTCTGGTCCGGCCTCAAGTTCGTTCGGCGACTCCGGGATCGGTAGCCACCCGGGCGCAGCCTAGAAGGGCGGCTATGCAACCACAATGTTGCACCCCCAACCCGAATATGTATATAATTCCTGATCGGCGCGCATGCGCATTTCTGAGCGTGGGTTGGCTTGTTTCGTGACCGCACTGCTGTTGGCGGTGGGGGCGGCATCGGCCGCGCCCGGAAACGGCGGGGGCGGAGGTCCCGGCGGAGGGGGCGGCGCCACGTACCCGACGAGCATGGCCGGCCTGGGCGATTCCATCACCCAGGCCATGGACAGTGACAGCTTCGGCGACAAGCCCTGGCACTCCTGGAGCTACGGCAACGAGAAGCGCGACGGCATCGAATCCCACGCCGAGCGCCTGGACTCCCTCAACAAACGCGACCCCATGGTGCGCCACGAAAACGCCGTGTCGGGCGCCAAGATGTCCGACCTCGCCGGGCAGGCCCAGTCGGCCGCCAACCAGGGCGCCCAATACGTCACGATCCTGATGGGAGCCAACGACGTTTGCACCAGCAGCCCCAGCAACATGACTCCGACGGGCACGTTCGAGAGCCAGTTCCGCGCCGCCGTCGACATCCTCACCACCCAGGCGCCCGACGCCAAGGTGTTCGTCGTCAGCATCCCTGATGTGTACCAACTCTGGGACATTTACCACACCAGTGGCAGCGCCCAGTTCTACTGGGGCTTCTTCAACATCTGCCAAAGCCTCCTGGACAGCGGCCGCAGCGAGGCGGAGCGCCAGCAGGTTCGCACCCGCAACTCGCAATTCAATGACATCCTGGCGAGCGTCGTGGCCGAGACGTCCGGCGCCGGCTTCGACTGGCACTGGGACAATTACGCGGCGTGGAACTTCCAGTTCACCCGCAGCCACGTGAGCACAGTGGATTACTTCCACCCCAGCAATTTCGGCCAGGCGGCACTCGCGGACACCACGTGGGCCGCCGGCCCCTACGCCTAGCGGGGCAATCAGGCCAACTGTCGCCGCAATCCCTCGGCATCCCAGCGGCTGGCCATCCGATGAATTCGGCCCTCCTTCAGCGTGAAGCGCGTCGTTCCCTCCACCGCCACCCGACGGCCGGTGGGCGGTGCCCCGTGGTAGCTTCCAGTGTGGGTGCCCGTCATCCGCCAGGTAACGGCCACATCGTCGCCGCGCTCCAGTCGGCCCACCGTTTCAAAGGCGCAATCCGGGAATGCGTCCCGCACCGCAGCCATCGACGCCAAGGTGGTCGTGGCGTCCTCCAGATGGCCGTTCACCTTGGCCCGGTAGTCGTCGCCAAAGAGCCCCTCGGCGAGCGCGGCGTCACGATGTGCGCCGAAGAACCGATCGAGGACATCCACAGCCGGCCAGTGGGAGAACCACCCATCAACCTGGCGATGGCAAATTCGCACCCGGAGCCGCGGGCCCCGCGGAACCCGCGTTGCCGCCGCCGGCGGGGCCGGTCGCGCCGGCGCGGCCGCCAGACGAGGGCTACGCGCCGGGGCCCGGTTTGCTCAGTTCGATGATCCACCACCCGTCCTCGCGTACCACTCGGGGGGCTCCAAACAGGGAATCTGAGAGCGCCGGCACCAGCCGTTCCTGCAGCCGCTTGGTGGTGTACCCATGGGTGGTGAAGATCAGGCGCACCCACCAGATCAGGCCAGGGAAGGGACGGCGGCCGGTCCAAGCCGCCAACTCGTCGCGGGTCATGTCCCCCGCACCCTCAATGATCCAGAACGTGCCCCCCGGTCGTAGGACCCGGAAAACTTCCGTCAGGCTCTCGCCGGGCTTCGACCAGTGGTGAAAGGTCTCCGTCGCCAGCACCCAGTCGCGGCTCTCGTCCGGCAGCCCAAGTTCGTGACTGGCACCCAGCTCAAAGCGCAGGTTGGGTGCCTCGTGGCGCCGGGCCAGGCGAATCTGGACAGGGTCCAGATCAACGCCCAGCACATCCGCCTCGGGATGTCCCCGGGCGGCGGCCGCCGCCAGATGCCCCGGCCCGCAGCCAACATCCAGGATGGCACGTGCTTCCGGCCGCCGGGAGGCGATCCTGTCGTAGAACCGTTGCAGCCGACGGGCTACCAACCGGTCGAAGATGTGGTGGCCGCCAAGGGGAAGCGTTTCGCGCACGCAGGACGATTCCCAGCGACCCATTTGGGTCCTTGCCACCATGCCGGGCAACGACTTTTCCGAATGCTGCCACGCCAGCCGTGTCCGGCGTCCTGCGCGCCGCAGGCGAGACAGCCGCGGCCGGCCCGCGTGAACAAAAAAACAGCAAGACACTTTACAGATCGAGGCTGGCCCCTCCTGATGCGCTGGCTTGCTATTGTTGTTGTTTTGTTGATGCCGGGATGTCTGGACGAACCGGACGCCCCCGTCGCATCCGTCGTGGACGAGTCGCAGGTCGACGCAGTCTACGAGGAGCGCAGCGACGAAACGGCCTGGATGGCCGTTGCCGGACCGTGGGACTTCTGGCTCGATGCCGAAGTCCCCGAAGGCAGCCGGGAGGTCCACATCACTCTCGACTTCGACCCCTACTCCGGCTTGTATGACATCATCGCCTACGGGCCGGACGGCGAAGAAGCCCGCTGCGGACAACCGTGCGTGACGGGGTTGCACGGCGGCAGCCTCAAGCTCATCCTTGATGCAGGCCAGGCCGGGGAGTGGCGCTTCCAGTTTGCCGGCAATGGCGGCGGGTTGGTCCAGGGGTCGTACACGTTCGACGCCCGGGTCAACTGACGCGGGGCCCCCGCTCCGGGGCCTCCCGGAGCAGCGGAGCCCCCGGCAGGGACGACACATGCACGATACGGGGAACGCTCCAGATGAGCCGGGCCAACCAGGGTGGACGCAACACGAAGAGCATCCCCAGGGCGATGCTGAAGGCGACCCGATTTTCCAACAGCCCGTACCAGAACCACTGGTTGTCCCAGAAGCCATACAGCACCAGGGCGCAAAAGCTGAGCGTGCTCCACACGAGGGCATGCAGCCGGAATCGACTGTGGGTATCGCTGGCGCCGTGCCAGCGCAGCAGGCGCAGCGCCGCCAGGGCGACGGGGGCAAACAGCATCGTGCCGAAGGCGAAATCCACCCACGCCGGCGTGATTCGCGAGGGCACGATGGCAACGCTCCACGGCATGATGTCGTAGCCCTGGGGTAACTGGAACAACGTAATCGTGGCCACGGCGGCGAGCATGACAATGCGGTACGGCCGCCAGACACTGGCCCGGAACGTTCCATCCATCGTCCACAGCAGCCGAATCAGGGCCAGCAGACCCTGGGTGAAGAGCATGCGCCTCAGGAAGAGCACGGGCAGCGCCCACGCGGGGCCCGCGACGCCAAGCACGATGAGCAGGGCGAAGCCGCCGTCGAGCACCATGAACCCCATGGCGCCATACCAGAACCAGAGACTGTAGCGAACCGCGCCGGTGCTGTCGCCGCGCACCGCCTCAAGGCGCAGCCCGACGTAGGCGAACGTGATCGCCGTCAGCAGGTCAAGGAAAATGCCGATGGCCAGCGTTGTCTGGGACAACACTCAGATGGGGTCGGGCGACCACAAGTAGATGGGGCGCGGGGGTGGGCCGGGACCCAGGCGGGTGGGATCATGGGGCCGTTGGCGCTTGCGGGTCAAGGATCGCCGGAGTGGGAGCGGCCAAGGAGCGGTGCGCCCCAGGGCCATGGGTCCCCAGCGCACGGGTGGGGGCAGCGGCGGGCGCGGGAACCGGCGCGGGCGGGGAGACCGGCGCGGGCGCGAACGTCGAAGGCCAACGGCAACGCCCTACGGCCGGATGGGGTTGCCGATGGGAACCAGATCCTCCAGTTCGATGCGGCCATGCTTGAAGATGCGACGATCTACGGGAACCGCCTCCCATTCAGTCTGGCCCGGCGCATGCAGCAGCTTGAGTGCGTCCTCCGGGCCGGCCGCCATCCAGGTGTCCTGCTCACCAGGCGCCAATTCACACACCTGCCGGTTGTGGAATCGGCCAAAGAATTGGTTGGGTTCGGTGGTGACGATCGCAACGCAGAGGCGTGGCTCGTCCTGCACCTTGCGCGTGCCGGCCAGGCCAGGCATCACCATGGGGCGCCCGTCCACGCGACGGAACCAGTAGGCCAGCTTGTCGTCACCCTTGACCATCTCGTACACGCCCGTGGCGGCCACCAGGCAGGGGGTCTTGCCCAGCAGGCTGGACCACATCCGGCTTGACGTGAGGCGATCGTCACGGGCATTGCCGATGGGGCGGCCGGCGCCGACGGGGAATCCCCAGCGGGCGCGCACGATGGTGCGGCCGTCGTCGTGGTTGACAGCTACGGGTAGCGTCGTGGTCAAGCGGACGACCGGGTGGGGAATCCATTCGCCCTCGTAATCCCAGCGGGGCGCCCGCAGGGCATCCTGTAGTTCCATGTCGCTGGCAGTCAAGCCAATCAGGCCGGCCACGCAGGGTCAATGCCGGGTCACAAAAGAAAGAACCGGAAGGAGGATGGGAAGGAGGGCCGGCGCAGAGGCAGGAGGAAGGGAACGAGGAAGGGAAGCAAGAGGGGGAGGAGGAGGGGAAGGCGCAGGGCTCAGGCGGTTGACGGCTAGGCGCCAGCGTCACCGGCGTCGCCGGATTCGCCTTGGGGGCCGCCGGGGCCGCCCGGACCACCGGGCCCACCAGGACCGCCGGGGTGGCGGTGGAACGGCGGGCGGGGCCCGTTCTCCTGGACGTACTCGCGGCGCTCATCACAGAACTCCTGGTCATGTTCCTCGAGACACCGTTCATACATCTCGGCCGCACGCTCTTCGCGCAGGGCATCGAGTTGCTCCTTGCACTCGCCGACCGTGATGTTCAGGTCACAAACCTCCCAGAAGGGCGGAGGTCCCTGCCGGTGATGTCCAAAGATACCGCTGAGCGGGCCGTCTGAGTGCTGGGCTGCCTGCACGGCCAGGGCGCCGCCGCCGATCAGGGCGACGGCCGCCAGGGCCGCGATCCACTTGGTTCGGGTTCGCATGTTGCTCACCAATTCCATCATGGCGGCCAATCACGTTATGCCGTGCGCACAACGCGTCCGAACCAATCGTTCGCAAGCCGCTTAAGGCTCGGCCGCCCCTGGCTGGCTCCGTTGTTGCCACCGGGTCCTCTCGTCGTCCTGCTGTTCCAGGTAGCGACGGTGACGACGGCCCTCCTTGGGGTCGCCCGGCTGGCGCACTTGTACCGGCTGGCCGCCGACCGGCGCGTGGCCCGTCTGGCCCTGTTCTTCGGCCTGTTTGCCGCGGCCGTCGCCGTGCAGGTCTTCGTCACATGGTCCTTCGTGATGGAGGGGCGGCCGCCGCCGGGCGCGCCGCGCGCCCGGCCGCCCGTCTGGACCGCGTTCGCCCACCACGCCCTCATGCTCGCGGCCCTGTCGGTAGCCGTCCGCGCCTACGGTGGGCTGGGCCGGCAGAAGGAGGTGGCCGCGGCGGCGCTCGGGCCGATGCTGTTTGGCCGGGCCGGCCTGCTGCGCATGGCGGAGGCCGGCATCGCCCTGTACATCGCCGTGCGTGCCCTGCTGAACTACCGCCAGCGCCGCAATCCGGGCTCGCTCGTGGTGGCATCCGGCTTCGCCCTGTTCTTCCTGGCGCACCTGAGTTTCTGGATCTTCCAGCCCCAGCGGGGCCCGCGGCCGTACTGGGCGGAACTGCTGACGCTCACCGCCATCATCCTCCTCGTGAGTCGCATCCCGGGGAGGCGGAGCTGATTGCCCGCCGCGTACCGGAGCCCGTCGCGCCTCATCCTGGATATCCTGCGGGCTGTCCACCGGGAGGGCCGCGCCCAGATCACCCGGCTACAGATGCTTGCCAACCTTCCCCACACGCGGCTGCGCGGCCACCTGGAAGACCTCACCTCCAAGGC
>JBFIJP010000105.1:0-11298 GCA_041600695.1 Thermoplasmatota archaeon
AGCAGCTCCATCGCCGCTGGCGTGGTCATGTCTCCCTCGATCACCAGGGCGTTCGTGACGAGGTCTTCCTGGTCGACGAAGTAGCGCTCGTTGCTGGTATCAAAATCCTGGCGCTGGGGATCACCGGGGGGGAAGAAAGCGGCGGGCGTTCCAAGCGTCAGGGTGTCGAGGCCGGACGCTGCAACCGCGCCCGCGCCAGCAAAAGCCACAACAACCACTGCACCCAAGGCACGGTTTCGCCGCCAGAAGCGGGAGCCCGCCTCCAACGCCGAGCCCACGATGTCCCGGCGGGGACGCGCCGCCGTGGTCCACGTCAAGGCCGCCGGCAGGGCCGTCAGGCTGACGGCCAACAGGATCACCATGCCAAGGATGATGGCCAGGCCCAACTGCGAAAGCATCCGGTTGGGGGCCAAGACAAGAAGCACCATGCCGGCAATCGTGGTCAGGGTGGCAACCGCCAACGGTGTTCCCGATTCATCGCCAGCCGCCGCCGCTGCATCCAACATGCTGGCACCCCGCTGCCGGGCCGCATGGTAGGCACTGGACATGTGGATACCAAAGTCGATGCCGTTGCCCATCAGGACCGGAAACACGAGGAGGCTGATGGAATGGATGGGAAGCCGGATCCAGCCGAAGATGCCCAGCACGCCGAGCCCGGCGATACTCAGCGGCAGCACCATGGCGAAGACAGGGCCGGGGCGGCGGAAGGCGGCAAACAGCGTGGCACCGATGACCACCGCAGCCAAGGGGCCCAGCAAGCCCACATCGTGCAAGGTGGTCGCCGTCAGGTAACTGCTGGCGGCAGCCGGCCCGCGAGGGTCCACAATGACCAGATCAGGATCGAAAACATTCCAGGTGAGCGTGCAAGCCCCGGGAGCCTCATCACACACCCGGATGGCTTCCTCGTACTCCCCCACCGCGTCGTACATCTTGGCGCCGATGGCATTCAGGCTCGCCCCGCCCGGTTCGAACAGGAAAATCGCCCGCGTCGTCGTCCAGTCGGCGCTGTTGATGCTCTTGACCGCGTCGGGGGCCGCCGCGAACCACGTCTGCCATGCGGCGTTGTACTGCATGGACCCCTCTGGGCCGGTGCCGGGCATGGTGAACGCAGCCGGGTCCGGGTCGGCCAGCATCGGTGCACCCGTGTTGGTGAAGTTGACCAGCCGAATCTGGCTCGCCAGCGTGATGCCCCACGTCACTTCCGGCACTCGGGCCTGGATGAAGTCCTCAAACTCTTGGATGGCGCGAACGTACACCTCGTCCGTGATGTTGTCGGGGCCAGGGTAGGGATCGGCGAAACCAGTCGTCGCGCCGCCGGTGGCCTGCTCCAGCAATGCGTTCAGTGGGCCCGGGTCCGCGCCTTCCCGGAACGGCATCCGGTTGGGCAACTGCGCATTGGCCTCATCCCACTTGGCCGGGTTGGCGGACAGGAAGACCGGACTCGCGTACGGCGTCCCGGGAAAGTCCCGCAGAAGGTTCTCCGTTGCCACCGTGTGGGGGTTGCCGGGCGGCAGCGTGTCCAGGGGGTTGTCCTCGAACGTCAACTGGAGCATGCCCAGCGCCAACACGGCCATGACGGCCACCGTGGTCGCCAGGACGCCAACACGATTCTGCGCGCTGACGCGCGCCAGACGGCCGAGGGGAGAGTGGGCCATTGGGCGGGGAGCGGGGGCGTGGAACTTGAAGGGATGGGGGTTCGCGCCAACCCAAAGGCGGGCCCTACTGCGCCCTTTCCATCAGCAGCTCGGCCAGCCCCACCAGGGCATCCCGGGCCTCGCTGGGGGGCAGCCCCGTCACGTCGAGAAGGGCGGCCTGGGTGTAGGCGGCGGCTTCTTGTTGGCTAGCCTTCGGGCAAGGATGTTTTCTCTGGGGAGACCGCCGTCGGGCATCGGCGGACGAGACAGCTTATGGGAGGCTCTGGAGGCTGCTCGTCCGCCCAGAGGCCCAACGCGATGCGCTATGCTCGGCCCATCAAAGCATGGGGCCAGGGAGCTTTTTGATGCGTGCGCTCGAAATCGGGGGCCCTCGTCCACGGATTCCTCTCGGGCCAAGAGCACGTCGCCGACGGTAGATGCGCACGACGAAGAGAACGAACGCCAAGCCGGCCCCAGAAACCGTGCCCCACGCGATCGCTGCTTCAATCAGCACTCCGAGTATCACGAAAACCACGGCCACGGCCGCACCTAGAACTGTGCTCCATACTAAGCTGGTTGTTGCCAGCTGGGAAACGGATGCCACCGTTTCGACCACGACGGAGCACTCGTGTTGTTCACCACCACGCTTGACCACCATGCTGATCGTGGCGGTTCCTGCCCGTTTTCCGGCAATTGAAAAACTCTGCACCGAGGCGCCACGTTCGAAGGTCAGTTTCCCACCACTTGCGGGTAATTCCAGAAGGGCTCCGTCAAATGATACCTCAGTGCGTTCGCCGCCCGACTCGCCGACAACGGCGATTGGACGCGGATGATTCACGCTGATCGTTTTTGGGACGTATGCCCGAACGCCCGCTTCCTGTACAAGCAGCTCGAAAAAACTCTTGCGCCGCTGCCCCTCCAGAGCACCCGCCACGGTTCGCAAGTGCCGAACACGCCCCACGATTTGTGAATAGGCTCGCAAGATTTCCTCACTTGTTTGGAAATCGTTTCTCTCGAAACTCGCAAAGTCAGGCGTCAATTGCTCGCGGCCGTCAGGCGAATCTTGTCTCGGAATATCCAGGCGGACGGCAACTTCCATGATCGTTTCCAGTTCGCTCAGCTCGTGCTTAAGACTGGCAAGCGCAAGGTTTGCATTTTCCCCTAGCTGCATTGCTTCGCCAACGCGCGTGATCCTGCCACTCGCTTGAATGAAGGACTCGGCAATTTCAGCCAAGGCTTGCACGCTTATTTCAGCCGTTGCCAACCGACGCTGGATCTGTGCAAGCATGGCCGCATCCTTCTCCAAGTCGGGGAGAACTATTCCGGATGCAGCGACGCGCGCCGCCACTGCCGAAAGCCTGCGGCTGAGTTCGTCGCACGCCGGCTGAAAACGCGCCGCCAGCCGCGCTCCGGCCGCGTCCTGCGACATGCGATCGAGATGCCTAGCCGCAAATTCCGCTTGTTGCAGAGCCCGCTCCGCATCATCATATTGTCCGACGCGCAGCTGGTCCACGGCCGCGTCTCGCGAAACGACCATCTGGTTGAACGTCTCGACGACCGGATCCGTGGCCGAGCCCAATTTCACCGCTTCTGCCACGACCTTCCAGCGTTGCTCTGGTTCCGCCAGCGCGGCATGTCGGGCGCTCAACAGCTCGTGGCTTGCAATCGACTTTGGCACATTTCCCGCCAACATCGTTAAGATGAGAAAAAGAACGCCAGCCCCGAGGAGCGGAGCATCTAGGTTGCGGCCCTGAACTAAGGAGGGAGCGAAAAAGAATGAAACTGTGGCGACGGCGACAATCCAACCCGAGACATAGGAAAAATTCGCTAGCGCACGGTAATGGGGATTCAGGGACGAACCGGCCTTCCCGAGGATAAGCAATGAAAACAAGACCGCCGAGATCCCAATTGGCGATTCCCAGAACCGAACGAAAACCTGGAAACCGGAATATTCCAGCATGGCTAGGCTGACCCCGAGAGTTGCGAGGAGTGCGCCGACCGCCAGTTCGGCACGGGCCAGCTTATGAGCGATTTCGCGCCGGTGTATTCTTGATGATATACGATATTGAAGACCGACGAGAACGCCCACGGCTGCACTCTGACTGACTATGACCGCGCGCAGAATACCGAGGTAGGCGAGGCACAGGATCGAGTATATTAAGGAAGCGACGAGAATGCTGGCAAGGCCCACACCCAAGCATGATAGAGCCAAATGAAAATATGGCGGTGGCGACGCAAACTGCCAAGGCCGACCTCACGCCATGTGTACGTACCAGACAATCATGGGGCTCATGCCGGAATTGCTGAGGCCGCCGGCGCGTCTTTAGCCAGTCTGTTGGGTCCACGCGGCGCAGGACGCCAGGACACGAATTCTGAGCAATAATACCGCGCGCAGTGCAGTCGCCTACTGCGCCCTTTCCATCAGCAGCTCGGCCAGCCCCACCAGGGCATCCCGGGCTTCGCTGGGGGGCAGGCCTGTCACGTCCAGCAGGGCGGCCTGGGTGTAGGCGGCGGCTTCCTGTTGGCTGGCGGCGACGGAGCCCGTGGTGAAGAGTTCCTCGCGGATCCGGGGGAAGTCGGACTTGCTGCGCTCGCCTGGAGGCGGCAGTTGGCCGCCCCGTTCCAGGTAGGTCAGGTAGGGGCTGCTGAGGGTACCCGCCAGGTAGTCGGTTCCGGCGGGCTTGCCGGTCCACGCGGGGTCCCCGGCCACATCGAGCACGTCGTCGAGCACCTGGAACGCTGTTCCCACCGCGTCGCCGTAGCGGGTCAGCATGGCCACGGTCGGGGCGTCGGCGCGGGCCAACGTGGCGCCAATGCCGGTAGCGGCGGAGAGGAGTGCTGCGGTCTTGTCTCGGATGACCTGGGTGTATTGCTCCCGGTCGGGGCGACCCGAGGCGAGCAGTCGCTGCTCGCGCAGTTGCCCGGCGCATAGCCTCCGGCAGGCCTCGGCCGTCATTTCGTGAGCCGCGGCGGGGAGCCCCGACCCCACGGCGAAGGCCTGGGTGAACAGGTAATCCCCCACCAGGATGGCCCCGGTCAGACCGTGGGCAGCCACGGTGCTGGGTTTGCCCCGGCGCTCCTTGGCGTCGTCCATGATGTCATCGTGCACCAGACTCGCCGTGTGGATCAATTCCAGGGCAACGGCCGCGCGCAGGGCCTGGTCGAGCCCAGCCTGGCCCAGCCTTCCGCCACCGCAGGCGTAAAACGCGGTCAGGACCAGCAGCGGCCGGACCCGCTTGCCTCCAGCGGCGACGGGTTCCTGGTTCCATTGGTCCAGATCGGGATCGTCGCTCCGGGCCAATTCGGCCAACATCTCCTCAACGCGCTCCAGGTGGGCGGTGATGGTCTTGGGAAAAACGGCGACGATGGGGTTCATTGGGTCTCCAGCAGGGCGGTGAGAAGAAGGATGGCTCCAGCGATCGCATGCAGCGCCAGGGCGCCGAAGCGTGCTCCTGCGAGGCCGGCGGGGTCGTCGACGTTTTGCTGCACCATCTGGACCAGCCGGATGGCGGCCAGTGACGCGGCGGCCAGGAGGATCAAGGGCAGGGCATCGGTGCTCAGGGTCACTACGAGCACGGCGGCCAGCCCGGCGA
Source organism: Thermoplasmatota archaeon (assembly GCA_041600695.1). Lineage (GTDB taxonomy): Archaea > Thermoplasmatota > E2 > JACPAO01 > JAHFTW01 > JBFJVP01. Next base: position 5,228 of record JBFIJP010000105.1, read on the forward strand.
GCCCAACGCCAACCAGGAGCGCGAAGCCGGCGGCGTGGCCGCTGCGCGGCAGGCGGACGAGCAGGCTGCGCTTGCCGGCGGCCTCGTCGAGCGGTCGGTCGGCCAGGTCGTTGACGTAGAACAGGGCCGCCGCCAGGAGGCCCAGGGGGATGCTGGCCAGCAGGCCGACCACGTGGACATCAGGGTTGCTCCAGCCGACCAGGGCATGCAGAGCGCCCAGGGTAATCAGGGGGCCGTACGTGATGCCGGCCACGGCGGGGCCAAATCCGACGTCGTGGAGGCGCGCATAGAGGATGCTGAGCCCAAGGCCCGCCGTGCCCGCCAGTGCCAGGCCTGGGGCGTCCTTGGCCAGCCACAGCCCGATGAGGCTTCCCACCCCGTAGCCAGAGACCATCCAGACCCGATACCAGGCGCTGGGGGGCTCCGGCGGCGACAACGGCCCCCGCGGCCGGCGGGTGCGCAGGTGATGTAGTGCGTTAGCGCCACCCTGTACCGCAAGAACGGCTATGAGCGTCGCGGCCACGCGCAGCGAGTCGGTGTAGCCAGTGGCGCCAGCGATGCCGAGGCCCACGAGGGCGGCGGTGGCGGCGGCCACAATGAAGGGTACACGGAGGCTGGCAAACTGGAGTCCCAGCCAGGCGAGCCGGTCCGCCTGCGCGACGGCATAGCTCACCTCGAATCGTTCACCACCCAGGTGGCGGCAGGTGGCTTCGGCACGGGTGAGTTCCACGAAGCCGGCCACCATGCCCTCCAGGTACGCCGGCGGCAGATCGGGTGCCAGCAGAACAACGGCATCCCGCGGTCCGGCGCGTTCGATGCGGGCGGCGCGAGCCTGGCCGCGCAGGAAGGGATACACTTCGCTGGCAAACAGGTTGAGCGCATCACGGGGCCGACCGCGCAGGTGGCGCACCAGGGGCCGAAACGTGCGAGCCCAGAGCCGCGCGTAGTCGTGGCCCAGTTCCCGCAGCGCCGCCGCTCCCTGGCGATCTTCCAGTTCCTGTAGGGCGGCGCCAAACGGGCCGGCGGGAACGAGCCGGGCGGGGTCGCCGGGGTCGCCGGCAGCACCTCCCGCGTCGAGCCCTACCCCTGGCCGGTGGCGGCTGGCGAGGTGCCGCAGGGCAATGGCGCGAACGCTGGCCTCGTCCACGAGCCGGCCTAGCGGCCCCTGCTAAAAACCGTTGGCGCACGGCACCTGAGGGCCTAGGTCTGGCGGCGGCGCAGGGCGGCACCCAAGGCCACGAGAAGGAGCAGAATCGGGAGGGGCGCCGCGGGGATGGGTTCCTCCTGGCTGTCCACATCCTGGAACAGCGTACTGCGCGTCACTGTGACCGTTCGCTCGGTGGTGGAACTGAGGCCCACATCGTCACGCACAGTCAGGACCACGGTGTACTGGCCCGGCTCGGCGAAGCGCAGGCTGATGAACTCCTGGAACGACTTGGCCTGCGGGTAGAAGTCACTCTGCCAGACGCGCTCCACGATGCGGCCGTCGGGATCGTAGGAACGGTCGCGGAAGCGAACCACGTCGGTGGTGCTCGGGTTGAGGGGTTCATAGACGAAGTCCGCCACCGGGGCCCGGCTCCGCACGACCAGCACCTTGCTGATGCTGTCGGAGCGCTCGTTCTGGTCCCAGACGGTGAGCGTGATGTGGTATTCTCCGGCCCGTTCGACGAAGATGCACGCCTGGGGGTTCTCGGAGCCGCCGAAGGGACTGTTCCATTCGCGCCGCTTGACCTGGTCCTCCGGCGTCGAGCGGTCCATGAAGCAGATTTGGCTGCCACTCAGGGGATCCAGGGGATCCCAGGTGAAATCCGCCACGACGGAGGATTGCGCGGATGCTGGCGCCGGCAGCGCCGCGATGGCGAGCAGGGCGAGGGCAATCCATGGTCGGGCGAGTGGCATGGTCATCGGCTGTGCAGGTCCTGTATCAGGCCGTCGTTGGATATTAGGGATACGCTGGCGTGGTCGGGCCGATCAATGACCACGGTTGCGCCACCCCAGGCCAACAAAGAGCAGCGCCACGGCCAAGAGCAGGCCGAGCGGCGCCGCCAATTCAAAAGGTGTGCCGGCGCTGTCCAGTGACTGGACGACGGCGGGCTCCTCAACGATGATGTCGCGACCGATCGTGAGCGTCGCGCCCTGTTCGGTCTCAACGACGAGGGAGACGTGGTAAATCCCGTCCTCGGAGAAGGATCGGCTCAGGTAGCGGTCCTGGCTCTCGAAGCCATCGGCAAAACGCCAGGTCCAAGCCACGGCACGGTCCCCCGCGACCGGGCGTGAGACATCGTTGAAGCGAACGACCTGGCCGGGCGCCGGCAGCGCCGGGTCCGCGGTGAAGTCGGCTGCGGCGGGAAGTCCCGGACGGACGTAAACCAACAACTGTGCCGTGTCGCGGCCACCGGAATCATCCTGGACCTCAAGTTTGACCAGGTGTGTCCCGGCCGACGTGAATCGGTGCGTGAAGGTGGAGGCGGCCCCGGACTTGCCCTGGGCTTCCCAGCGGTAGGTGGCAATGGTGCCATCGAAATCGGATGACGCATCCGTGAAGGTCACGAAGTCGTCCGTGGTGGGGGCGGCGGGAGTAAAGGTGAGGTTGGCGACGGGCAACTGGTTGGCAATCACGACGCGCTTGGTGGTCTGGTTGGTTTCACCCCAGTCGTTGGTGACCACCATCGTGATGTCATAGGCGCCGGGACGCTCGAACCGGTGCGAAGGCTCGCACTGGCTGCGAATCCACCGCAACCGGCCATCCACCATCGCATTCCAGTCGCAGTTGATGATCGGCCGTTCGCTGCGCGTGGTGCTATGGAAATTGATGACATCCGCCGTTGAGGGTGCCACCAGGTCCCACTCGAAATCAGCCTCCAGCCGGCCCGCCTGGGCTGTCGGCGCCAGACACACCGCCAGCATGGCTGCCGCCAGCAGGAGGAGCAGACCCCAGGCTTGCCGGCGCGGCTTGTCAGCCATCTCGGTGATCCAGCCTCCGCCAAGTCTATTTGTGTTTTGACGTGACATTCATCGCCCAAGCGGCGCGGCGGCGCCAGGGGTAGGCGGCGACGCGGGGCCCCGATGAACAAGGCGTTGGCGCACAGCTTTATCAGGGGAGTCGGTGGGTCAGCCATCCTGAACCTGGGGGTCGCTGGTGTTGCATATGTTTGGTAAGTTCACGATAATCGGCCTCGTTCTATTGCTACTGCCCGCACCTCCCGCCTCGGCGGGCACAGCTGCGGCTCCGGAGTTGACGGACCCCACGGGCGACGTGGCCACGCCGATGACGCCTGCCGCCTTGCTGGGGCCAGTGGATTCCACCGACCTGGTGGCCGCCTGGCTGGATTCCGAGAGCGACATCATGCTGGCCTTCAATTTCCAGGTGGCCAGCCTGGATGGTGCCGAGCAGGGCAACCAGGAAACGCAGCGCAAGCTGTACTTCAAGTGGCACGTGGTGAGCACGGCGGCGCCTGACTGGAGCCTTGACGCCGAGACGTGGCTGCGCCCGGACGGGACCTGGGAGTACGTGTTTACGGTGGACACGGGGGTGCGCAAGTTCGGCTACCTTGCTGAGGGAGAGGTGCTCAAGGACGAGGGTGTGATCCGGCTCTTGGTGCCGCGCCCCCTGATGGGCGATCCCCGCGCGGGCGACCAGTTGAAGGACATGATCGTGACGTCGCAGGCGGGCCCGTTCAGCGACCGGAACCCGGATTGCAACAAGGATTACTGCGACACCATGTCGGGGCCCGGCACCTTCACCTTCCAGAAGACGACCATGACGGGCGTGGTCTTCGACCCGGCCGAACCGCGACTGCGGGCGGCGCCGGGCGAAGAGATGAGTTTCCGCATCGATGCACTCTACGAGGGCCTGCTGGGGCGCCTCATTGAGGCCGAGGATGCCAAGCTCAACGTTTCCGTCCTTGACCGCCCGGCGGGTTGGCCGGTCCAGCTCACGCCGGACAGCCTGGAATTGGGCCCCGGCGAGAATGGCACCGTCGTGCTGCGCACCATCGCGCCCAAATCGACGCCCAGCGGCCAGTACACGATTCAGATGTCCTTCCGCGAGGACCGCCGCGAGAGCCTGCTCAACCTGACGGTTGATCTGCTGAAGCCGGGTGAAAAGCCCAAGCCCAACCCGACGCAGCCCCTTGCGGGCGGGGAGGATCCGGCTCCCGAGAAGGATTCGCCGGGCCTTTCGCTGCTGCTGGTTGTTGCCCTGCTGGGCGTGGCGCTGCGGATGCGACGAGATTAGGTCGCCTGGACCCGCCACAGGGTCGCTCCTGCCAGTCCGGGTTGGCCAGGCCAGCGCGGGCGAGCGGCCGGAGCGGCAAGCCCCGTACTGGCGGTCGAGCGGGCGCTTGCGCATGGCACCAGCCGCCAAGGTCCAAAGGCGGCTGTTTGGAGGCAGCCCAGAGCGCAAGACCATTCAAGGCGGGCGGAGCCAAACGGTTGATCGGCCATTCAGGTTATATACAAGTCCTGTTACAGGATTCGTACCGAAGCGGGGTCAAAGTGGCCCCGCGCAGGCATCAACATACTACGGTATGGAGGTTGACACGATGACTGGAACCCAACAACCCATCTACATTCTGAAGGAAGGCACCGAGCGCACCCGCGGCCGCTCCGCCCAGTCCAACAACATCTACGCCGCCCGCCTCATCGCGGACACCGTCAAGACGACCCTCGGCCCCCGCGGCATGGACAAGATGCTCGTCGACTCCATGGGCGACGTGGTCATCACCAACGACGGCGCCACCATCCTCAAGGAAATCGACGTGGCCCACCCGGCCGCCAAGATGGTCATCGAGGTCGCCAAGACCCAGGACGACGAGTGCGGCGACGGCACCACCACCTCCGTCATCCTCACCGGCGAACTGCTCAAGGTCGCGGGCGAGCTCCTGGAGAAGGGCATCCACCCCACCACGATCACGGCCGGCTACAACCTGGCCGCCAAGGAAGCCATCAAGGTCCTCGAGGACCTGGCCATCCCGATCAAGAAGGGGGACAAGAAGACCCTCCTGAACATCGCCAACACCAGCCTGGCCAGCAAGTCCGCCAACGCCAACGCGGAACTGCTGACCAACGTCGTCGTCGACGCCGTCACCGCCGTCGCTGAGACCACCGGCACCGGCAAGAACACCGTCACCGAAGTCGACCTCGACAACATCCTGATCCAGAAGGCCAAGGGCGGCAGCATCGAGGACTCCAAGCTCATCACCGGCATCATCCTGGACAAGGAGCGCGTCCACTCCGGCATGCCCCAGCGCATCGAGAAGGCCAAGATCGGCCTGCTCAACGCCGCCCTCGAGATCAAGAAGACCGAGGTCGACGCCAAGATCGAGATCACCGCCCCCGACCAGCTCGGCGCCTTCCTGGCCCAGGAAGAGGCCACCCTGAAGGACATGGTCGAGAAGGTCAAGAAGAGCGGCGCCACGGTCCTCATCTGCCAGAAGGGCATCGATGACCTGGCCCAGCACTTCCTGAGCAAGGCCGGCATCTACGCCATCCGCCGCGCCAAGAAGAGCGACATGGAGAAGCTCGCCAAGGCCACCGGTGCAACCATCGTCAACACCCTCGACGACCTCAACGGCAAGGCCCTCGGCCTGGCCGGCATCGTCGAAGAGCGCAAGATCGGCGACGACACCTTCACGTTCGTCACCGACTGCCCCAGCGCCAAGGCCGTCAGCATCCTGCTGCGCGGCGGCACCGAGCACGTGGTCGCCGAGGCCGAGCGCGCCCTGCACGACGCCCTCAGTGTGGTCCGCGTGGCCCTCGAGGACGGCAAGATGACCCCCGGTGGCGGCGCCGCTGCTACCGAGATCGCTCTGCGCCTGCGCGACTACGCGACCACCGTCGGCGGCCGCGAGCAGATGGCCATCGAGGCCTTCGCCAACGCCGTGGAAGTCATTCCCCGCACCCTGGCTGAGAACGCCGGTCTCGACGAGATCGACATCCTGCTGAGCCTGCGCCGCGCCCACAAGCGTGGCAACAAGTACCACGGTGTCAACGTCTTCACCGGCAAGATCGAGGACATGGTCGCCAACAACGTGATCGAGCCCCTGCGCGTCGACACCCAGGAAGTCAAG
>JBFIJP010000106.1:0-11273 GCA_041600695.1 Thermoplasmatota archaeon
GCCCGGGCGATTCGCACGGCCACAGGCTTCGATGCCATCGCGAATGCCGAGGGAGCCATCGCCGTGTACCCCAATGCGGCGTACCCCGAGGGACTCACCAGCCACGCGTGGAATGCCGGGTTCTGCTGCGACGCGGCCCAAGCCAGCAACGTCGACGACCTGGGGTATCTGGTGGCCATCATTGACCAGTTCTCGGCCGCTTTCAGGGTGGATGCTGATCGCATCTTCGTGGTCGGCGTCAGCAGTGGCGCGATGATGGCCCACTCACTGGCGGCCCATTACCCCGATCGGGTGGCTGCCATTGCAACCATGTCAGGGGCGGTGGGCGCGGCTCCGTCTCCCGCGCATCCCATGCAATTCATCCCGGTGCCGGCGGGGCGCGTATCGGTCATGATGTTGCATGGTGATCATGATCGCATCGTGCCCTTTGGCGGAGGCACCACCAGCCATCCCAGCGGGGAAGTTTTTCCCTCCTTCGTTGACGGACTGGAACTCTGGGCGGGCTACAATGGCCTGGACAACTTCACCGAGTACGAGGACCCGCCTGGCGAAGTGGCCTGGCGCCGCTACAGCGACTCCTCCGGCGTCGAGGTCCTTGGTGGCGCCATCACGGACGCAGGCCATGGGCTCACCACGGAACTGCCCACCGGCGTCTGGTTGTGGGAGTTTCTCAAGGAGCACCCCCGTCCCGGCAACTCAGGCTGATGCCTCTGTGGCCGCCAGCCGGCCAACAGCAGCGGGCCCCTCCAGGCGGATGTAGATGATGGCCGCAGTCGCCGCACCCAGGATGTTGTCGTAGAGGTCGATCATGGTGTTGGTGTAGAACCCCTGGTCGACCGTGCCGAAAAAGACGAACTGGGCAAACTCGTACAATTCCGCCATCACGCCGACGGTTGCGGCGACGCAGGTGGCCAGGAGTCCTCGCAGCCACCGTGGGCCCGTAATGTGGGGGGTGAGTACGGCGGCCGCGGCAACGGCGACGGCTGCCGAGCCGAGAGCGTGCACGACGTTGTCCCACCATGGGAACGCGTAGTACAAACCGTTGGGGCCGCCGACTTGGTGCAGGCCGCTGAGGCTTCCTCCGACGTAGTGAAAGCTTGCGGCCATGCCCGCCATCCAGATGGCACGCGCGGGGGGCACGACGCGGCCCGACTGGGCGAGGGCGAAAACGACGAGGAAGAATCCGGCGCCGATGGCCGTGTAGGCCAGCCACAAACCGTTGCCGGTCCAGAGGTTGAGCGCCAGGGCCAGGGCCAGGGCGCCTCCGGTTGCGGCGTAGGGTCTGCCGTCGAGTGCGCTGTCCTTCACCGGCGTGGTCGACGGCGGGGACCCACTTGAAGGCGGCGGGGGGACCGAGGGCATTGGCCGTACCCCGGTGGAGCCGGAGGCGGCCGCCTGCCGATCATCTGACCATCAATGCCTTAACCGGGCCGCAACCCTTGCCATCCTGCTTTCATGGATCGCGTCGTCTTTTCAACGCTGGCCGTGGCTGCGGTGCTTTTCGCGGCTCCCATTGTGTACTACGGGGAGGCTTCGTTGTGGTTTTTCGATGAACCCGTGTCCAATCTTGAATGGGATGAGGCGGGGCGCCGTCCCGGGGGCGCGCCGGGCCCGGCGGGAACCCACGCGAGTGACGAACCCATGGGCGGCAGCGGGAGCTTGCCCCGGCAGGCGGCATCGGTGTCCGACGGGGGAAGCGGGGACTCCGGTGGGTCGTCTGGCGGCGACGAGACGGGCGGCGGCTCAGGCGGCTCAGGCGAATCCAGCACGGAAACCGGCGGCGGCTCAGGCGGCTCCGGCGACTCCAGCAGCGACACCGGCGGCGGCTCCGGCGGGTCCGCAGGCGGGTCTGGCGATTCCAGCAGCGACACCGGCGGCGGCTCAGGCGGCTCCGGCGGCGGTTGGGGTGGATCGGGCGGACGCGAACCCACCGGCGGTTCCGGGGGCTCCGCAAGCGGAGGCCCGGATGGGCGCGGAGATGACGACCCCCCAGGCGACACCGACACCGGATCTTCCAGCGACCCCGCAGGGAGCAACCCGGGCGACCCCCAAACCGACGATGGCGACCCCGCCACCGGCGACGGCGCCGGTGGAGCCGGTGCGGATTCCACGGGCACAGGTGGCTCGGGTGGATCGGACGGCACCGGGGCCGCTCCAGCGCCCGGCCCTGGCGGGGGATCTGAAGGCACGCCCAGGGATTCGACTGGCGGCTCCGGAGGGTCACAAAGCACCACGACAACCAGCGGCAACACCACGGGTACCGGCTCGGCACCGGCAGGCATGTCTCCCACCCCCCAATGGGGCAGCGGCGGCAGCAGCGGGGCGTACGCATCCGGGTTCAACTTCTTCGCCGGGCTCGGCGCTTTCTTCATCACGTTCGCGGCCGCCTTGGCTGCCTTCTCCCAGGCCATCGCCGCCTGCTTCGCCGCCTTCGTGCAGCTTCTGGGAGCGTTCCTCTTCGTGGTACTGACCGCGCTCCTGACAGCCCTCCTGCTGGTTGCGTTCCTGTACTTCGGCCTCGTCGCCGGCTTGCTGGGTGCCGTCACGGTCGTGGTCGTCGTCGCCATTCAGCAGGGTGGCTTGTTAGGCGCACCGCGTTAAGCGGCCCTTGTCGACTTACTGATCCCGGGGAATATCCATCCAATTGCCCGACGCAGGCCCGGGGCGCCGGCCGGATCCCCGAAGGTCGCGTGTCCGGCTCGGACGGCGGTCGTGGCGGGCGTCAATGCGCAGGACAGAAAGGGCCGCCTCGAAGGCTGCATCCACCGCAAGGCGCACCGCACGGTAGCCATCCTGAACCTCCCCCGCGTCGTCCAGCAGGCTCACATCGAGGGGATCCAGGCCTGCATTGACCACCAATCGATCAGCCAGCCAGCCGAACGCGTCGGCTGCCGCATCCATGGCCAGCGGCGATTTCCCGGGTGCATGCACGGCCGCCTTGAGTAGCGCCCCCTGAACATCCCGCTGCCAACGCCCACCTCCCGGCAGCAGCCTCGGGTCGGCCAGGAAACAACCCGCCGCCCGAAGCAACCGCTCTGCCTCGTCCCGTGCCAGTCCGGCCAGCGTTGGCGTGCCAGCCGGGACCGCCAGCGTCGCCGCAGCGCCGGGGCCAGCCAGCAACCACCCCTGGCGCGGGCGACGCCGGGCATGCAAGTCGCCGCGGCCGAGATCGTCACTGCTCCAGTGTCGCAGCCCCGGCGATACGGAGGCCCCCGTGGCCCGGCAGACGCGATCCACAGCGTCGGCAGGGGCATCTGTCCAGACCAGGATTCCGGCGGCCTCAAGTGCGTCGGCCACGGCGTCCTCAAGGCTGCGCCGGCACACCACCAGGCGCACGCCGCCGCGTTGGGCGTGGGCAATGGCAGCCTGCACGTCGGCGGCCTCTGCGTCCCTGCTGGCCTTGATGTCCGCCGTCGCCGTCAGCCGGCGCACGATGGCCTCGTTGCGGCTGTGAAAGAGCCTCCCGTCGTCCACGACCAGAACGCGGGCGTCCGGGAAGCGGCCGGATCGCGGCGCCCGCTGGGGTTCCACCACGACCCCCTCATGCCAATGCGCCAGTGGACCCGCGGCGCCCGTTTCTTCAGTGTCGGCCGGCTCGGTGCGTACGTCGATGCGGTCCAAGTCCAGCGTGGGTTCGTGGCGGCGCTCAACCAGATCCAGCAGGCCAGCCGCGATTCCCGGTGCCCACAAGGGCGCGTGGGGCGAAACCCGGGCCAGAGCTTCGGTGGCCGTACCTGGCCGGGCGCAAGCCGCCAGCACGGCGCGTGCCTGGCGCAGCGCAAGTTCGTACCCCTGCAGGACCGCTGCCACGGGCACGCCCTCCTCCACGGCGGCCATGCCGCGTTCCACGAGCCGGGCTGCCAAGAGCAGCGCCCCCGTGGCTTGGTCGCCGCCGTGCCGCTGCACCGACTCCACCACCCTCAGGTAGGGCGCAAGGGCCGAGTCCACCGGCCGCGCCTCGCGCAGGGCCCCGGAGCCGCCCTCCACAAGAGCATGGCTGCCGTCGCCGGCCTGCACCAGCTTAAAGGAGCCGTGCGGCCCGTATGCCGCGCCGGCGAAATCCAGGACCCACTGCGCGGCCAGCCGGGCCTCTTCGCGCAGCTCGCGGGCGAGCGGCATCCCCACGCGGGTCCCACGTTGCGCCTCGGCTTAACGCCGTCGCCCCGGGCCCGCCGGGACGCAGCGTTTTCAAAGGACCCCAACTTGGCGCGGCCCATGCAGGGCAAGGCCTACTTGGCCAACCTCCTATCGGCGATCATCTTCCCGGTGCTGTGGGTCCGAAGCTGGCGCTTCAGTCAAGAGCACATCAAAGCCGACCCCCGTGCCTCGGCCAAGGTGCTGGCCGCCATCGGTGCGTCGATCATCCTGGGGGCTGGCGGCGTCCTCATGGTGACCTCCATGGAGTCGGCGGCCCATGACGGCTTCTACCAGGATCTGGAGGGCAGAATTGCCACGGCCAGCGGAGAGACCGCCTACCAGGACGCCCTGGCCGCGCGCGACGCGGCCCGGGCACAAGTGGTGATGGCTAACGAGAAGGTTGCGACGGCCCGGGCGGCTGGCGACGCAGAAGGCGAGCGAAACTGGATGAATGTCAGCGCCGAAGCGTCCCAGAATCACCAGGACGCACGCGAACTCATCCAGGAACTGACGCCCAACCACGATCTCTTCCTGCGCGCCCAGGCCGCCCTGCGCGACCGCGACGACGCGGCGGCCAAGCAGATCCTGCTCACCACCACGGTGGACTACGACAAGCTCCAGGACCGGACCCAGTGGGCGTTCAACATCAAGGACGACATGGTCAGCGACCTGAACGGCGTCCTGTGGTGGGTGTTGTACCCCAGCATCCTAGGTGCGTTCTTCGCGCCGCTGGCATTTGCCCTCGGCAGTATCCTTCGCCAGAGCTGGGAAGCATCCGATTCGGTTGGATTCAAGCCGTACCCGAGCGGGGCCGCGGGGTGGTTCCTGCTGCTGGGAGCCTTCGGGGTGCCCTCCCTGTTCTTCGCCGCATGGGTGTTCACCGACATCCATGAGCGCGCAGCCGAGGGCCAGATCAGCCTCTAGTCCTGTGGGGCCACGAATCGGGCCACACGATGGCGCGCATGCCTCTTGCCGAACCTATGTTACCCGGGCTGGCGGGCCTTCAGGACAGGTTGCGCCATCACGCAGTGTCGGCGTTGATCTGCAGGGATCCCGTGTACCCGGCAAAGGCCACATCGAGGCTATAGGTTCCAGGTTCCGAGAGCATCCAGGAGCGCCCGAGGGCGCCACAATCCCCCTTTGACGTGAAGAAAACGGCCCCGGCCGGATCCCGGAAGGTTACATCGACGCAGCCGGCGGCGGTTCCCTGGGGCGCCACGTTCAGGTTCAGGCGTGCACCCTCCGGGGGCACCTGGAAGCTGTCATGGTATTGTGCGACATGCGTCTCGAAGTCGCCGTCGTACCGGAACAGGGCCTCCGGTGCTTCGTCCACGGGAAGGGGATCCTCACCGAGGGCGGCGACCGCCAGGAGGCTTGCGATGGCGGCGATGACCGCCACGGGTGCCATGCGTTTGCCCAGCAGCAGGATTGCTCTGCGTGCGGGCGCCACCGCCTCCTGAATGGTTCCGGTGACCTGTTTTTGGAGGTCCTCCAGTGAGTTGCCTGCGGCCACCCCGGCGGCGACCGCCTCGGCCGATTCCATGGCTTCCATGTAGCGTCGGGTCGCCTCCTTGCGGGTTAGCCAAAGCTGTTTCTGGACATCGCGGATGCCCTTGTCCATGGACGCTTGCAGTCCCTGGGCGAGCGCATCGGCGTGCATGGTTGAGGTGGCGGTGAGTGCCGCCCGGACATCGTTCAGGTAGGCACGCATGTGCGTCGCAGGTGCCAGGTGGGCCGGCGGCGCCAGATGCGCCGGCGGCGCCTTTGCGGCTGGCGGAACTGGCGGGGCCGACTGGGCCTTTCGGGGATCGGGGGTCGATCTGGACATGGGCGTCGGTTACCAGCGGTACCTCGTGCCCACAAGCGAACCACCCAGTTTAATGATTCTTCATATTTTATAGTCCGCGGCGCGAGTCGGACCAGTCAAGCGGCCCATGAAATGCCGGCTGGCCCCAATGCATGGAGCCCGCGCGGGCCCGGGAACGCCGTCAGTCTGCGGAGGCCTCGCGGCCCTGCCGCTCCAGAATCAGTTCCAGAATTCGCTCCGGGTCGGTCAGCTTGCGCAATTCGACCCGGCTGAGTACGGGGAGCCCTTCAATCTGGGTGCGCGTCGTGCGCTCCACGACGAAGAATCCAGGGCGTTCGACGATGCGGCTGACACTGGTGACAATGCGCGCGCGCCGCCTCATTTGCGGGCTGTCTTCGCCAACGCCCGTCAGCAGCGTGTCGGCGGCTTGCGTCGTGAGGGCGTTGAACGGGCTGCGGCGCGTGGCTCGCACCTCATAACCCAAGCCCTCCAGGAGTCGCAGGACCATTTGTTCAACCGGGTCGGCCGGCGGGGCAGGCCCCTCCGCCTGGCGGGGCTGGTAGGCGGCGGGGTCGAACGAGAACGGGTCCACCACCTCAATGAGGTCCGTTCCCAGGTGCTCCTCCAGCCGGACGGCGGCGTCGATGGACGCATTCATGCCCTGCTCGTACATCTGGACCGCACGGCGGCTGACGCCCGCGATCTTGGCAAGCATGCCAAGGGAGAGGTCCCTTTCGATGCGTGCCCTGCGCAGCGCCGCGGCGTCGAGGCGGACGTAGAACCCCCCCGGCGCGGCGAAAACCACTGGAGCCGTCCCCTGCAATAGGTATTCAACAAGGGTGTCCGGGTTGACGATGGGGATGTCGTGCCGGGCGTAAACGACGCCCTCTTCGAGGATGCCCGTTCCCGAGCGCAGGCCGACGAGTACGGGGCGCCCTTCCAGGAACTTGCTCAGCAGCTTGATTTCGTTGGCGATGGCTTCGTTGAGGGCATCAACGTTGGTGAGGACCTTGACGATGAGGAGGTCGCGGTCGCGGCGGGCGACGAGATCAAAGCTGACGGGTCGAAGGTCACAGCGTTCGCTCACCGCAAAGCCCGCGCGGGCCAGCGTTTCGCGAACGAACTCGATAAGCTCCGGCCGGTTCACTTTAATACCCAATTACTCCAAGCTTCTATAAAAGGCTTTGCTAGCGGCGGTTGATGAGGCCGAAGGCCCCGACCCCACCCGGGGAGCCAGAGGGACAAGGGAACCACCCCGCACACCGCCACAAATGAACCCCGACGGCCGGCACCCCCGCCCCAAAGCCGAGCCCGCGATGGCAGCCCCGCACCAGCCCGCGGCGGCCGAAGAGCTTTACCAGCGGCGACGCCATGAAGCCAGCGTGTCCCAGACAATCGCGAGTTTTTGCGCCATGACGCTGGTGGGCGTACTCCTGGCAGGATGCACCACCGAACCCAGCCCGGCCGAAGCACCCATTCCCGTCCTTAGCCTGGCAAGCCGCGGCCTGCCAGCCCAGATCGAACTGGGCGACAGCGCAACCTTCAACCTCGTGGTCACCGGCGACCGCACGACAACCTCAGATCATATCGGCGGCCACTACTGGGACGACAGCACCGACGAACCCACCGCCGACTTCGCAGCGGCCCTTGGAGCCTGCCAACACGTTGCAGGAAGCAACACGGTGCCCGGCCAGTTCACCATCGTTTGCACACCCACCCAAGAGGGCTGGCACTACGTGCGCGGCCATGTGCGCCTCACCATTGGCGACGACACACTCGACTACTGGACGGCCGAGCACGTCGTCTTCGTCCAACCCGCCACCTAGCCCTTTCCGGAACCCGAGACAGACCCGTCCTGTGAGTCCGCCGCGAGGGACAGCCCGACAAAACGGCATCCCATGCCCTGCCGGAGGCCGCCGGCAGCGCTAAACGCGGGACATCCGATTGCCAGGCGGTGGTTGCCAAAATGATTCGGAACCCGATTCGACATCCTGCGCGCAAGGCTGTTCTGGGAGCGTCCCTCCTGACAGCCATGCTCATGCTCACACCCTCGACCGCGGTCCACTTCTACCAGGGAACAGGCTCGGGCTGCTCGGAGGCCGCCGCGGGCGACCTTGGCGAGGGCGGCGGAGGCGACCACACGGTCGATGTCCTGCACAATACCTTCAACGATGCCTCCAACGCATCGCCCATCACCATGGTGTCCGCCGGGGACTCGGTTACGTGGCGCTGGGTCAGCGTGCACTGCCACTCCGTGAGCGGAACCGGCTGGGACAGCGGATACCACTGGCCCAGCGGCGAGAGCACCGGCGTCCAGGCGGTGCCGGGCTTCTTCGACTACCCTGTGCCCGACGACACGCCGTCGCTCAGCTACACGCGCGCCTTCACGGAGCCAGGCATTCACCTGTACTCCTGCGTCCACCACGCCATCATTGGCATGCAAGGCGCGGTCATCGTCAGCCAATAGGTCTGCTGGCACCTCATCCTACTTTCCGGCTCATTTTTCAAACACGCGACCCTCGGCCCCTGCCATGACCCGCGTTGGAACCATCCTCACCACGCTCGTAGCCGCCCTCAGCCTTGCCTTTGCAGGCTGCGCGGGCGGACCCGCCGAAAACGGCGACGACGGCCATGACATCACCTCCGAGAGCTTTCGGCTGACGGTCAGCGGCGCCCCGACACATGTGGAATCAGGCGAACGCGTAATGTTTGCCGTGACGGTCGAGTCCGTGGCCGGATCAGGCGCCACGACCACGCATTTCGGGGCCCATTACTGGGACCAGAGCACCGACGACCCCGATGGCGACTTTGGGCTGGCCGGCGGTTGTTCGCATGTGCAGGGCGCAACGGAGGTTCCCGGCAGCCTTGAGGTAACCTGCGAGAACCTCTCCGACGGGACCCATTTCTTCCGGGGCCACCTGCGGCTGCAGCAAGGCGATGAACTCCTCAACTTCTGGAGCGAGGAGTTCGCCATTCACGTCGGCCCGATGTAACCCCGGCACCTGCTAGCCAGACCCGGACCCGCCCAGTCATCTTGCCGCGGCCCCCATCCACACGCGCCCGCATCCTCGGGGGCAGTGCGCGCGGCCAACGCGACTCTCAACGGGTGCGTCCGGGCAACGCTCAAGGCGACTCGGGCCGTTTGCCACCTGATCACCATGAAGTCGTTGATCCTGCTGTTGGCCGCACTCATGCTCTTCGTCCCGTTAGGGCAAGCCGCCGAGAGGGTATGCACACCGGGCGATGTCGCCTGCGTTCGTGCCATCCATGACGGTGTGCCCGGTTGCCCCGCCAAGGGGACCCACCACACCGTCGGTGTGGAGGTGGACATCTGGGCCGCGCTAGCGGGCGCTGATGCCAACGCCGGGCATCATTGCTCGTTCGGAATCGTGTTCTTCACACGCGACCACGCCAACGCCGAGGCCCGCATGGATGGCGTCGGATACGCAGGGGCAAGCTACGAACGCACCGGTTTCGGAGGCAGCAGCCGCTGCACCATCAGTTACTGGGCCGAGGTTCTGGACGCCTTCACGGCCGGCACGACCAGGGATTGTCCCATCTGACGGACCTCCCAAGGTCTTCCGGAACGGCGATGCAGCCGGTGTCCGGAGCCATGGAGCGCCCGGGCCGCACCTGCGGCCCGGGCGGCAAGCTCAAAGACGCTTGCAGAAGGACACGGCCTGCCGGTCAACCTCGGCCATGACGCGGCGGCAGTAGGCCTCGCACGCGACCACGTTGCAGGCAGCCACGTCGCACGCGAAGAACTCACTGATCTCGCGGCACGGGTCCGGCACGCAGTCGAACACGCCCAAGTCGCATGTGGCATCGCAGGTGCCGACCGGTTGGATGGCCTTGCACGGATCCCCAACACAGGTCTTCACGTCGCCGTCGATGGGGCACACGGGACACGGCACGCCGACATCCGGGCACACGCAAGTCTCGGGGCGGGCCACGGAGCAACGGGGAACGCAATCCAGCGCGCCGCCGTCCACACAAGGCCCGCAGGGTTCGACGGGTAGCGCGCCGGGGACCAAGGCGCTCAGGTACTGGGGTTCCGGACAGGGCCCCTCCACCGGGCCGCAGGCGGCCGCGGCGTGGCTGATGATGATCTCTGCCAGCGGGTTGCCCGGCAGTCCAATGTAGACATGGATGAGGTTCACCTCAATGCCCGGCGCCACCGGATCGATGATCTGCTCATTGAGCACCACGTAGACATCGGGCGTGAGGGCGATCATCGTGTTGGGGGCGGGCACCACATCGATGACCTGGCTGTCGATGCGAAGCCGTGCGAGCCGTGTATCACCCGCGTCCGCGCCGTTGATATCGGCGCGGGCCTCGGCGCGAAGCATATCGGCCTCAATGACGACGGGAGGCACGGTGCCGATGACCACCCGCAGGTCGGCGATGTTGGCTGCCGCGCTGCTGGCGCTGGGCGTCACGTCTGCTGAACTGGTCAGGACGTTGGCGTCAATGTCGATGGGCGGCGAGGGGTGGCTGAAGGACTGCTGGAGAACCGTGTTGGAGCTGGAGCCGCCCAGGGCGGCCGACACGGGGTTCACGGTCAATCCGAGCAGGATGGAGGACAAACGAACGTCGTACGCGTCGGCGGCCACCACCTTGGCGTCTTCGTTGCACGCGGGCGCGCAGAACAGCACATCGCCCCGCATGACCACGCCCATGGGACTATTGGCGTGGGCGTTGTTGACCCGGAGGTCCAGTGAGTTGGTTTGGCCCACCAGGAATCCGACCTGGGTAGCCATATGGGTCAGCGTCTGGAAGTTGGTCGTGGAAGAGCCCGTCACACTGCCCACGACGTTGCCGTTGAGCAACACAACCACATTGTTGTCGACCGCGATTTCCAGATCGAGTCCCGGGGAACTGCCGGCTGGCACGAAGAACGTGTGCCGGAAGACGTAATCCCCGGCAGGGTAGTAGTACGCGGTGCTGGGCGCCAGCCACTGGGCGGGCGGGGCATCCGTGTACGAACCCGGGACTGCCTCGTACACGATGGCCGGACCGGTGATGGGGCCGCTTACAATGGTCCAGTCGGGATCGCTGCTGCCCGGTGCCAGCGTGGAGCCGGGCGCCGAGCCGGTGTCGATGTCATGAAAGCATGGGTCGCCCAACTGCTGGCCGTCGGCCGCGGGCACGAGAGGGATTAGGGCAAGGCATGCGACGAGAAGCAAATCTAGGCGCAGTTTCCGGATGGTGTTCATTGAAACTCCGTGGCGCCGACTGAATTCGGGCCGGCTCCTCGAAATTGCATTTGGTATTAGAAGCACTCAACCCATTTTGCTCATGGTGCAGCAAGAACGGTGCACGGATGCCC
>JBFIJP010000107.1:0-11222 GCA_041600695.1 Thermoplasmatota archaeon
CGTGCACCACGCGGATCGCATCGATGATCGAATCATGGCTGAAATCAAGAAGGCTCGCTTCGTCGTGGCGGATTCTACCGGCAGAAACCCCAATGTCCTTTTCGAGGCCGGCTACGCGTTGGGTCTCGGAAAGCCAGTCATCTGGACTTGCCGAAAGGGCGACCACAAGGAACAGGCGTTCGACATCCGCCAATACAATCACATCTTGTGGGAACCGGGCCAGGAGGCGGAATTGGCCCAGCGCCTACAGGCGGCGATCGAGAACGTCGTGGGGCGCGGCCCGAGTCGCGACGGGCAGCAGATCCTCCTCGTCAATTGAGTTCCGCCCAGGGGCCGCTGCGCGGCCCCTCGTAAATCGGAAGATCGGCCAGGCCACGGAGTCGCCGGCGATCTCATGTAGTTCTCCCGTGGCTTCGAACACGCGGGTCTGGGTCAGCAGGGCCGCGGCTGCACAGCGGCAGCCGGTCCGGGTTAAGCCCGGCCTGTAACGAAAAAACGCACAATTTGTCAAACGGGACCCGCTGCACGGCCTGCGCCGTGGGTCGCTTCGCGGCCCCTGTTCGAACTCGTTGCCTGTCGAGGCCTCGGAGTCGGCGGCCCTTTGGAGGTGCGACAAATCGGCGACGCCACGGTCTTTCCGGCGGCTTCGGCCTTGCGCCCACACGTGCGGTTTGTCCGCCCACAGACCCGCCGGCGTTCTCAGGTTTCACGAAATCGGCGGGTTCGAACACGCTGGTCCGGGTCAGCAGGGGCGGACGCCGCACGGCGGTAGCCCGTCGGGGTTGATGATGATTCCTGGCAGCGACGATCCGTTGCATCGGATGTCCGTGATGGGGAACCCGATGACGCATCCAGTGGTGTCCTCGATCGGCTCGCCGAATTCACCGTTTGTTGCGCAGTACCAGACAATGTAGTACACGTTTGTCTCTGGAATGTGGGGTCCAAGCAGGCAGCGAACGGGGCCCTCTTCCGAGGCCGCGGCCGAAGTGGCGGCGAAGGCGGGTACGAGGAGAAGGGCAGCAGCCAGGGCGACGTATTGCATGATCCAACCATCCTGGGCGGTCGACACCCAGGCTTGTATGGATTGCCCATATTTTGGTTGTTGTGTCGTTGCATCTGCGGCATGCGCCGGGTCTGCGCAAGTGGAGGACAGGTCTGACCCAATGCCTTCAAGGATGATGGCGCGCATGACGCCCGCGGTATGAGGGTTGGCGATGGAGGTGGTGGTCGGTGAGCGTAAGTGCGAGCGCTGTGGGTCCAGTGGTCTTGTTGGTCGAGGATAATCCGGCCGATGCCCGGCTGGTAGCGGAAGCCTTGGCTGAACGGTGTCCGGCGGCGGAACTACGCGTGGCCGCCAACGCCGATGAAGCTCTTGGGCATCTGGCGGAGGTGGCGTCCGGCCGTGCGCGGCGGCCGAGCCTTGTTCTCCTTGACCTGAACCTGCCGGGTCGTCCGGGCACGGAGGTCCTGCAAGTGATTCGGGGCCACCATGATCTGGCTGCCCTGCCCGTGGTGGTGCTGACGTCGACGGTGGCTCCTGCGGAGGTAGGCGAACTGGATGTCCTTGGTGCGGACGATGTGGTGCGCAAGCCCCTAGGCGTCGATGCGTTCTACAACCTGATTGAGGGCTTGTGCGGCAAGTGGCTTGTGGGTGACGCGCAGCCAGAGGCCCCACGCGCATAGGTGCCGACGGCCCGTGGTGCCCGTGGTGCCCGTGGTGCCCGTGGTGCCCGTGGCTCCCCCAGTGCCAGCGGTGTTGGCCGCGCTGGCATCACCGAAGGGCGCGCCCACCATGCCCCTCGGGCGCGCCCGCACCCCGTGGGCCGCTACGCGGCATGCTGGCGCAGGGCTGATGCCGGTTTCTTCCGGCGGCGTGGGACGGTCTGCGCTGCTCCGAGGATGACCAGTGCGCCGCCGACGGCGGTCAGCGGATGGGGCACTTCACCCAGAATCGGCCATGCCAGCAGGGCGGCCCCCAGGGGTTCGAGTAGAATCCACGTCGCCACCGTGTGGGTCGGGAGGTATTTGAGGCACCAGTTGGCCAGCGTGTGGCCGCCCAGCATGGGTATGGCGGCGAGCAGCACGAACCACAGGAACGCCGCGGCGGGCAGGTCGGCGCGAACCGGTTGGCCGACGGCGGGCAGCACGGCGAGGATGGTGAGGGCGGCGATGGCGTACACTGGCGTGGCGTACGACACGGTACCTTCGCTTCGGCGCCGGACGCGCCCGATCAGCATGTAGGCGGCTGAGCCAACGCCGCCAGCCAGCGCCAGGGCGTCCCCGAGCAGAGCGCGCCGGGAGTCTGGTGACAGGGAACCGTCGGCCGCCGCGATCACCATCGCTCCCCCGAAGGCGACGATCACCCCGATCCAGGCGGCCCGGCCTAACCGATCGCCGAGCAGGAAATGCCCGCCGATGGCCACGAAGACCGCCTGTAGCGTCACGAGGGCGACGCTGGCCGCGACGGTGGTGAGAAACAGGCTGGTAACCCAGAGGCTGAAGTGCGCCCCAAGCGCCACGCCGGCGAGGATGGTGAGGCTCCACGTACGACGATCGTATCCACGCCAGGTCGGCCACGCCGCCCGGGTGAACGGCAAGAGCAGGGCCACGGCGAAGGCCAGGCGCCAGAAGCTGGCGGTGAGGGCCGGTGCCTCGGCGAGCCGGAAGAGGACGGCTGCGAAGCTCACCGAGAGAACCGTGATGGCGAGGGCCAACCCTGGGGGGAATGGCGGCCGGTCGTCGGTCAACGGGCGCGCGGAGGCGGGGGCCGGTTATCAGGTGCGCCGTTGGGCGAATCTGGCGCCGCCAGCGGGGTCGTGCTACGGCAGGTTGAGGCAGCTGGCGGCGATCGTCTCGTTGCCCCGGGTGAGGCTCAGGCAGCTCGTCGCGCGGGGCTGGTGGGAGCAGCCGCCGTTGCTGGAATTCGCGGTGGCGTGCACCTCGTATCCACCAGGGAGTGGAACGGTCACTGGGTCGGGTGGTGCCAGATCGGGGTGGCAGGCGGACCCAGCCAGGAAGACTGCCGGCGCCAAGGGCAGGGCGATCAGCAACAGCGGAAGCAGCGCGCGCATGGCGCCCCGCAGGGCCTGCGCCCCACTTGAGCGTGGCGTGTGGCCCCGCCTTCCAAGCAGTGGTGTGGGACGGTACGTCGGGGGAATCTTCGTCCGGCTGCGTTGCTTTGGGGTCAGACGGCACGGGCCAACCTCGCAGTGGCGAGGGGGACGGCCCGCCCGGGGCGGGGCATCCACGGCACCGGCGTCGCGGGTACGAACGCGGGTTGGCTGTTGCGGCCCGACACGTTGAGCAAGCGGCGGGGCGGCTGGCCGGTGGGAGCGCCTACGGGGGCCAGGCGTACGGTGGGAAGGTTCAGCCGCAGGACGGGCAATTCCGGCAGGCCGCGAATCAGCAGGGGGTGGATGCCGGGCCCGCGACCGCCTACGGCGCGAATGCTGCGCACCCAGGCCGCCCGGCCGAGGGAGTCGTAGGCGCGCTGGAGCAGGAACTCCTTGTGGAGGTGGCCACCTGCCATCGTCGTACCGACGACCACCAGGGCCACGACGGCTACGGCCGCCAACGTTGCTGCTCGCATTCCTGCTTCCTCCGCTTGATTCGCCGCGCGCCCGCCATAGGGCTATCGCGGGAGTGCCAGCCCCGGGCGCGGGCCCGTCCCGCAGCCCTTTGCCGGGGACCCGTAGCGCATGGCCCGGGTCCCGGGCAGACTTGGGCATGGATGGCTGCCCGGCATTGGCTCATCCGGGGACTCGCGGCCAGGGGGCCGGGTACCTGTCGCGGCGTCATGGGGACTCGGCTTGCGTCCCGCGTACGGCCCCCGGGATGGCTCTGCCGCACGGAATCATTCAGGCTCCGTAGATCGTCTGGAGGCCCAGGATGTCCCCGTCACCCAGCGTTCGCTTGACGGTCTCTCCAAGATCAGCATAGGCGTACATGGTGAGGCAGCCGATCTTCCGGCTGGGCCCCGAAGGGTGGTCCAGGCCCCAGGTGTGCCCCACTTCGTGCGCGGCGATGTTCTCCACATCCATCGCCCCCGGCGACCCGTCGGTGGCCCAGGCGTAATAGGTGTTGTACTGGCCGTCGGACTCAATGGCCTCGCCCGTGGAGAGGTAGTACCATGTCGTCGTGACAGCAATGGTTCCACCCCCGCCCAGGTTAACGAAGTCGATCTGGTTGACGCCGTCCAGTTGTCCGGCCACACCAAGGGACCCCGCCTGGAAACCACCAAAAATCGAGGCCGCCGTCGCGTTGTCCCAGGTCTGTCCCGCCGCGTTGAAGGCCGCAAGGTGCGCCGTCGTGTACCCCGAATACGTGGTCTCCCAGTGGTAACCGGTCAATCTGTGCTGCGGTGCACTGCAGTCCGTGCCGGGGTCGTCCCCGGGATTCCCCGGCTTGTCCGGCTTGTCCGGCTTGTCGGGCTTGGGAGGTTTGGCGTCGTGGCCTGCTTCGGCATACCGGATGTGGCGCTCGTACCCGAGACGGTGGTCATCGGCCACCAGGCCCCGCTCCAGGACGAGGCGGCCATGTTCGTCCCAAGCGCGCTCAACGGGGGGGTGGGTCGGGGCGGCAGTGGCCGCAGCAGCGGCTACGAGGCTAACGGTGATCAGGGATACAAGCAAGGTTGCACGCATGGCAGCACCAACCTTGGTGTGCCGTGGCCGACCCAAAAAAGCGGAATGCGCTGGGCGCGGGGGGCGGACGGGCTCCGGGAGGCATTTGGATTGGTAGCCCGGCCCCCTGAAGGACCGGATGAGCAAGGAGGAAAAAGCAGGGCGGCGAGGTCCAAAGTGACCCGGCCGCCAGGCGCCCTGCGGCGCCCCACCGGGCTGGGGCCCCAAAATCAACGCCTTCAGGCGCCGTAGATCGCTTGAATGCCCAGAATATCGCCGTCGCCGAGGGTACGCTTCTGCGTCTCACCCTCGCCAGCGTAGGCGTACATGGTCAGGCAACTGATGCCGCCGCCGCGGGGGTGGTCCAGGCCGAACGTATGGCCGACCTCGTGCACCGCGATGTTGAGCACATCCATGGAGCCGGAGGCGCCGCTGGTGGACCAGGAGTAGTACGTGTTGTACTGGCCATCCGACTCAACGGCCTCGCCCGTCGAGCGGTAATACCAAGTCGTCGTCACCGCAATCGTCGTGGACGCGCCGAGGCTCACGAAATCAATCTGGTTGTTGAAGTCCTGGACCCCTGCCGTGCCGGAACTGCCCGACGTGATGCCACCGAAGATGCTTGCACCGGTCTCCGCGTCCCAAGTGTTGCCGGCCGTGTTCATCTGGCTGGCGTAGCTGGATGCCTTGGCAGAGTACGGCGTGGTCCAGTACCACCCAGCCTCGCTGTACTTCGTGGAGGAGCAGTCGGTGCCGGGGCCGCCGCCTGGGTCGCCACCGGGCCCGCCGCCACCGCCGTGGTTGGGCTTGTGGGTCCAGCTCTTGGTGTACCACAGGAACGGATTGTCGGGCACGATTCCCGTCTCATGTTCCAGGAGCCCATCTTCATTGTACTCTCGCGAGACGATCCACATCTCGGCGAGCACCTCTTGCGCCAGCGCCTGGCGGGCATCATCTGTAGGTTCAGTTGTCAACCCGCCCACCGAGGGCAGGATGAACATCGCGCTTGCCAACATCACTAACCAACTTCGCAACAACATGGGAAAACCCAGGTTGGGATCAGGGGAGTCCGTTAAAAGAGGACCGAAGGGGCGAGGCAGCGGGCGCCGGCGCGACAAACCTTCAGGGGCGCGCCGGCGGGAGCCAGCCCTGGCCCTAGCCCTAGCCCCGGTCCTGGCCCCAAGGAGCCCCTTGGCCGACCGCGCTGCGCGTTCTCCTACCCTTATAGCGGCGGGCCTGCATCGCCGCGCCATGAGCCGCCAAGCAGTCATCGTGGACGCCGTTCGCACGCCCATCGGCCGGGCCTACAAGGGCGCCTTCGCCAAGACCCGCAGCGACGACCTAGGCGCCGCCGCCATCAAGGGCCTCCTGGGCCGCACCGGCATCTCGGCCGCCGACGTGCAGGACGTGCTGATCGGATGCGCCATGACCGAGGGCCCCCAGGGCTACAACGTCGCCCGCCAAGTTGCCCTGCTAGGCGGTCTCCCCGACGAGTCGGGCGCCGCCACCATCAACCGCTTCTGTTCCAGCAGCGCCTACACCATCGCGCTGGCTGACGCGCAGATCCGCAGCGGCTGGGACGACGTCATCATCGCCGGCGGCGTCGAAACGATGAGCATGATCCCCATGACGGGACTCACGCCGGAGCAATACGTCAACCCCCGGATGTGGAGCGCCCGCAAAACCTACTACAACTCCATGGGCGAAACCGCCGAAGAAGTCGCCGACCGCTACAAGATCAGCCGCGAGGACATGGACCACTGGGGTGTTCGCAGCCACAACCGCGCCGAGGCCGCCCGCCGCGAGGGCATCTTCCAGAACGAGATCATCTCCGTGGACGTGCCCGACGCCGCTTCCAGCACCATCGCCACCATCCAGCACGACGAGGGCATCCGTGAGGGGTCCACGTACGAGGCCACCAGCCAACTCAAGCCCGTCTTCCGCAAGGATGGCCGCGTCACCGCCGGCAATGCCAGCCAGATGAGCGACGGCGCCGCCATGGCGATGCTCACCAGCGAGGACTACGCCAAGGAGCACGGACTCGAAGCACGCGCCCGCGTGGTTGGCGCCGCCGTAGCCGGCGTGGAACCCGAAGTGATGGGCATCGGACCCATCCCTGCCGTGCGCAAGCTGCTCAAGCAGACCGGCGTCAACCTCGACGACATCAAGCAATTCGAAATCAACGAAGCCTTCGCCAGCCAAACCCTCGCCTCCATCCGCGAACTCGGCGTGCCCGAAGAAATCGTCAACCCCAACGGCGGCGCCATCGCCCTCGGACACCCACTGGGCGCCACCGGCGGCCGCATCGCCGCCCACATCCTCAACAACGTCCGGCGCCAAGGCGGCGGCTACGCCATTGAAACCATGTGCGTCGGCGGAGGACAGGGTTACGCGATTATGTTTGAAGTGTATTAGCCGGCCGATTTGGAGATCTGTCTCCAGACCAGGAACAGCCCGGGGGCGGCTACCCCCCTGAATCCCTCATGGCCCAGCCGCCGTCGAACGCTCCGCGATCCAGCGCCTCGATGTCTGATGGGTTGCTTATCATGGCCTTCATCCATCCCGTGGTTGCATCTATCGTGATGGCGTAGGGGGTGGTTGCAAACCCGGTGCTGACGTCAACGAAGTCAGGGATGTAGGTCCACACGTAGGTTTCCTTTGGACGGATGAGGGGTTGGGCGGCTGATTCAAAGTGGCGGATGTGGCCGAAACCCGTGTTGTTGGGTGCCCTGTGGAGTGGCCATTGGTCGACGGTATCATAGAATGCCTTGGCGTTGGCCTTTGGACTCGCGGCCCAATTGGAAGGTGAACAGCCCCAGTACGAGGAGGCCTCCTCTTTGGATTCGATGCGAAATTCACCGACGCCCAGTTCGCGACCATGTACCACGGACCAGATAATGGCACTCCCGCCGACAGCTTCCATCTCGATCCGGTATGGGGTCGAGCGGCTTTCTACTCGCTCGTCGAGAGCTGGATGGGTTGACACACTGGGCTTGAAGTACCCCTCCCCGTGGAAGCTGACATCCGTCAAGCAGCCCGTTTCGGCCATGGCCTGGGCGTCTGCATCATTGGCGATCAGGAACTCGATCGCCTGCTTGACTGTGTGGCCGCGCGCGTCCAAATCCGCATCAGCCCCCGGGTAGTAGAGGCGTGGCGCGCCTTGGCCTGGGGGTGCCAACGCCAGGGGCCAAGCGTCGGGCGTAGGGTTGGAGGACTCGCGCTCCTGGACCGAGACAAGGTCGAGCCGGAGGTTCTCGGAGGACAACTCGGCGCCCAGGTGGATTTTCGATGGTAGCCAACCGAACTTGGCGTATTCATATGAGTCGTCAGCTAGGCGAAGGTAGTTGAGGTAGCCTTGGGGCAGGTTCGCCTCTTGTGGAAAACGCACGGCGATACCGGGCCCCAGTTGGATGTCAAGGGGCGTGGATTGGTGGGTTTGGTCTAGTGTATAGCTCACCACGCCGCCGTGAAGAAGTCGCAACAAGCCAATGCCGAAAACAGGTGGGTTGCCTTGGGGGTCCCAGTCGGCTCGGTAGTAGCGGCAGTCCATCCATCCGGAGCAAGCAGCGTCTGCGCGAACGATGTGGCCGCTGGCGTCGAGGTAGATGTATTGCGTGTAGGGGTCAGGGAATGAACCTTCGCCGGAACCAAGGAGGTCTTCGCCAGAGGCGTCGATGCGTAGCTTGGTTGCGTTGCGCAGAACCAAGTCACGGTCGGCGATGGTGACGGTTGAGGCGGTGATCGTGATGGAGCCGCCCGTGGTGGCTTGGTACACGGCCTGGAAACCTTCGGGGGGGACGATCCGCGGGTCTTCAAGCGCGCTCAGGGCGGCCGCCAGTCCTGCTTCGGCCGCGAACGTGCAACCTGAGAGCGCCTGCAGTAGTACAGCGAGAACGGCCGCAGCCATCGTGGCGGGTTTGGTAAAAGAGGACAAGGTCCTTCACCTCCTAGCGGCACTTGGCCTGTGCTGGGTCAGGAATGACGCCAAGCGTACTCGTGGTTTGGGTGGTGATCACCACGCAACTCGTGTCCGGGCCGCCGGTCCAAAGGCCGAAATGCGTAACCGTGGGCGTGTCGCATTGGCCCCCTCCGATCCGGCTCCAGTCGCAAGTCTCGTACGCCGGCAACCCGATCACGGTGCCGCGCATCTCGACTAGGCCGAAGTCGCCCAGGCCCGAGCCATGACCGTTGGCCTGTCCTTTGTAACAGAGAGCGTTGGTGGCGCACCCGGTAGCCTTTTCCGCCCGGGCCGTGGAATCCGCGCACACGAGGTTGCCAACGGAACAGGTTTTCGCTTCAGCAGGGGCGACCGTCAGCGCCATCATGAACAAAGTCACGGTCGTCATCAGCACTGTCATCTTCCTTCGCATTTTATCACCGGGCACTTGGCCCAGCATCGGGGACGCCCCCCCCCCCGGGCTAAAAACCCATCGAACAGGCCAAGGCCTGTTCTATAATTGGGCCTAGTGGACCGGTTGTGACACCATTGGAGGTGGCCAGGGGGCGTGGGGCGCCGAGTGCCCGGGGGCGCCGTCTTCGGCGGCTTCACATCATCATCCGACGGGCGACGGGCAGGTTGGGCATCGCGTGCCCCACGGCCACGCCCGACGAGCCCGGGGCCCCCTGCGCGGGGCCCCGGTGGTGGCTTGGTCGTGGTTAGTACAGCAACCAAATCTGGAACGCGCCCTCGCCGATGGCTTCGTTGTTGCCGTGGGTGGCAACGGCGTCCAGGTAGTAGGTGCCGATGCCGAACAGGAGGGCGGGTTCGAGTCCGCATTGGGCGAAAAGGGACGGCGGGATGGCCACGTTGATTTGCCCTGCCTCGTCGGTTGTGGCGTGGAGGGTGATTTTGAAGCAGCCAGCCATGTTGAGAATGGAGTCCAGCAAGCCGACGCCGCTCCAGTAGCGGACATCGATGGACACGTCGGCGTTCTTCACCGGGATTTCTTCTGGGACATCGAAGACGAGGGTGCCGCGCAGGATGGGTTGGTCCAGGGGGCCGTAAGTGATGCGGTCGGTTTTGAAGTTGGAGAAGCGGATGTCCACTTCCTCGACCCAGATGGGCTGGTCCATCCGGTTGTTCCATTCGGCGATCTCAACGATTTGGTCTTCGGTGTCGAGGAGCAAAGTCATCTCGTGGAACCCGGCGGACGGGGCGAAGGCTTCGACCAGGATGGTGGTCTCCTCGTGCGCCGCCAGGGCGGGCACGGGGGCGGTGGCGAACACGTCGCCGTCCATGAGCAATTCGAGGCTGGACGCAGGGGCTGCGACCGGTCCGGAGTTGGTGAGCGCCACGTGATACGTGACCGGCATGGATTCGCGGAGGCTGCCCAGGCTGTAGATGGCAAGGGGCACGAGGTCAGGCAGGTCGTCGTCCTGTGCGTGGGCGCCGGGCATCATGGCGGCAGTGGCGAGGCAGATCGCGGCGGACACGGCATACGTCTTGGCAGATCGCATGCAGGCGACGAGGGCCAATCTTACTTGAAGTCCGGCAACGCCGGGGTTGCATCAACCTGGTTCGACTGGCCCGCGGCTGCCGGGCTCCTTGTGCAAGAGGTTGGCGAGGAGCTTGTTGGCTTCGCGAGGGGCGTCAATGGGGAGTTCCGGTTCGTCTTCCATGATGGCGGCGCGGGCGTCGAAGTCGGCGAGGCCGGCCGTGTCCATGGGCATTCGGCCCGTGAGGGCCCGGTAGAGGACGACGCCCAGGCTCCACCAGTCGGTGGCGGGTGTGAGGGGTCGTTCGCCGGCTTGTTCAGGGCTCATGTAGGCCACCGATCCGATCAGCCGGCCGCCCCCTGCCTGGTCGTCGATGGCGGCCGCTATGCCCAGGTCGGCGACCAGCCAGTGCTCGCCGTCGAACAGAATGTTAGCCGGTTTGATGTCTCGGTGGATGAGTCCCGCCTCGTGGATGGCTCGCAGGCCGGCGGCGATGTCTTGGGCCATGCTGCGGGCCTGGGGCCAGGTCATCTTGGAGCGGGCCAGGCGTTGTTCGAGGCTGCCGCCTTCGGCGTAGTCCAGGACAAGAGTCATTTCCTCTCCGACGGCCCTGACATCACGCACGCGCACCACGTTGGGGTGGTCGATGCGGGCGAGGGCGCGAGCTTCCCGGATGAGGCCGTCGCGACCGGCACCCCCCGCGATCTTGAGGACCACGCGGCAGTCCTCCCTCGTGTCGCGCGCCAACCAGGTGCCAGTGTTTGCGCCGCGGCCCAGCGGCGCTTCGAGGACGTAGTGGCCCAGGATGGTGGCGCCGACGGTGGCCAGCTCCGCGGAGCCGAGGGCAGGATGCAGGTGCCGGGCGGGGCCGTCGCGGGCGGTTTGCTCGGCTGCCGCTACGTCCAGCAGTTGTCGGCGGGCGGCCAGATACACGGGCGTCGGCGCGACGCCTGGGAGGGCGGCGTCCGCCAGCCGGCTCGAAAAGCGTTGCAAACGCGCCACGAACAACAGCAGTACTCCTGCTGCGGCGATGTTGAGGGCCGTGGACGCCGTCGCGGTGAGCCAGCGGTCCCCCAGGCTGTCGCTGAGCAGGAGGAAGGCCGCCGCCATGCTGACGGTGGTCCCGTGCCTGAGCGTCCACTTGAGGCGCAAATCGATGCCGAA
>JBFIJP010000108.1:0-11173 GCA_041600695.1 Thermoplasmatota archaeon
TGCCCGGGCCTTGTCGGCGCCGCCCACCCTGGCAGGCGGAAGCCTGCCGTCACGGGTCAACGGCTGGCAAGCCCTTAATTGCATTAACATGGGGTGCAATGTATGCTTTCCAGGATGGCGGCCGCGCTGGCCGCGGCGATGCTCGTGTTTGTGGCACTTCCCGTCGATGCGGGTCCTGTCGGCATGGAAGGTTCCGGCCGAGCGCGTGGCGACTACATCGCCATCGGCGGCGAGGATGCACGGTGCTTCAAGACGCCCTGTGTCGCTTTCGCGCTCGACAATGCCCACTGCTACCAGTTCCTGTGCGTGGCGATTGCCGTTTTTGGCGATGCGCAAGGCGACATTTCGGCGTCCGGAGCCAACTGCGCGACCTGGGGCACGGCTTGCGCGCGGGCCTGGCTCCTCTCCGTCGCATCGCCAGACGACCCCGTAGCCCAGGGCCAAAATTCAGCTACGTGGGCCTCCGGGGCCCCTGATGCCGCCGTGGCAACCTCCGGCCTTGACAGGGACGCATGTGCCAGTGCAGATGCGGGTTGCACGCCCCAGACGAGTTGGATTTCGTCGTGCCTGACCGCTTCGACGCTCTGCTCGACCCATTACGGACCCCGCACAGGCGATTGCCTGGCCGGCCAACCCGCATGCGCGGGGGCCACCGGCGGCGCGCTGGTGGGGTGCCATGACGGCGACCCCGCGTGCCTAACCTGGTTTGGAGTGGCACCGCACAGGTGCCGGGTCGACGCTTACCTGCTCGGCTTGCCGGAAGCAAGCGCCGACCCGCTTGGCCAAGTCGCATCTGCGTCAAGGTTGGTGGCCCAGTGCACATCGGAATCGGACCTGGACGACCGCCGGCAGGAGGCCAGTGCGGACTACGCTCTCCTGGTGCGCCCGTCAACCGATGCAGCCGGCCCCTGGATTCGCTTCGTTGGCCGGGGCCTGTCCGACAATGGCATCAGCCCCTGTGGAGCCAGCCGCGACGCCATCATCGGCTGGTGCGGTCCGTCCCTCTGACCCGGCGCAGCTTGGCGCCGCGGGTTCTTCCTGTGCCCTCGTCTGGCCCAGGCGCCCGCAAAGGGACCAACCGGTGACCCGGCCCCCCCCTCGGAGCTTGGGCGCGCGGGGCTTGGGCGACCCGCGCGGGCGCCCCGATCCCCGGCCCTGCCGTGCCGGCCCCACGGGAGTGTCAAACCGTGTACCCCATCTGGGGCGGGGACTGCGGGAGCTTATGGGCAGGCTTTTGCCTGCACCGGGGCCAGTCCTCATGGGGCCATTTCATGTACATTGACCCCTTTTTTCGTGCATGCGTTTGTTTGTGATAGCGGCGTTGGCTCTCTTCTTGATGGCACCTCTGGCGTCGGCCGGGCCCATCGGTGTGGCAGCATCGGGAACTGCGCGGGGCGACTATGTGGCCGTTGGCCTGGAGGAGGCTCGTTGCTTCAAGACGTGGTGCGTTGCCATTGGCGGCGAAGAAGCCCGGTGCGACGGCAACCCGTGCGTTGCCTGGTCTCCGCCGACCGTGAACCCGCCTGCGCCGGAAACGTATGCCGAACTCCTGATTGGCTTCGCGCTGGCCGCAGCCGGCTATGCCCCGGCGGAGGTGGATTACTGGCTCACCAACGGGGAAACGTTCGTGATGACTATGCCCGGCTTTGACGGGCAGCGCTGCCTGGATGCACAAATCGACTGCAGCGCTGCCTCAGCGAGGCTCATCGGTGTCAGCAGCACATGTCAGGCTAATCCGCTGGCCTGCCCGGCGTTGCCCCAATCCTTGATCGCGCACACGGACCGGTGTCCGCCCGCGACCCCCGCTCCGCCCGAAACGGACCCGATCACCGGCAAGCCGTGGACATCGCAACCTGTCTATTCGGCCCAGCGCTCCGGCGATTTCCTGTACTCGTACGTACAAAGCGTGACCCTGCCAAACAGCTACGGGGACCCCTGCGTCGGTAGCTGGCGACTGGAAAACGCCGTGGTGGGCCAGGCCTACGGTTGGGTAGGCCTTGGTGGTTCAGCAGTTCTGCCGTGGGCCCTTCTGGTGGACGACCACGCCTCGAACACGCTGGACGGCAGCCCCACCGTGCAGGGCGCAGATGCAATCGTGGCCGCGGTCCACGACATCAGACGTGCCGCCATGGGCGACATCGTGAACCCCACCCTGGATGTCTGGTACGACGTTTGGCACGACCTGTGCCCATTCAGTGGCCATCAGTGCTCGCTTCCGCCGTAGTTTCTGTATGGTACAGCGGCCCCTTTCCCAGGGCGGCCGTCGGGGTGCTTGGGTGCTCGGCCGTCCTCCCCCGGGGTGCTCCAGACGCCGCCTGGCCCCGGTTGCACGCTGGTCCCAACAGCCAAGCTCTGATCCACGCACCCCCAGCCTCCCGCAGGCGGCGCGCCAGCCGTAGGCCGCCGGCCGGACTGGGCGCAGCCAGCAGGCTTGGCCCGGCTGGCAGGGCAGTCATCGTCCTGCCGGAGCAGGCCGCCATACGTGAACCGGTTCTATACAGTCCGGCCATTTTGAGGCCCATGTCATCCGTGCTACGGGCTGTGTTGATGCTCCTGATGCTTCTGCTGGCCATCCCGCTGGTGGCCGCCGGCCCGGTGGGCGTGGCGGCGACAGGCCGCGCACGCGGCGACAAGGTTGCCGTTGGCGTCGAAGAAGCCCGGTGCTTCACCAACGGCTGCGTCGCAGTGGGGCTTCTGGGGGACGCTTTTGGTGATGTCGTCGTCTCTGGAGCCGGCGATGCGCAGGGCGTGGTGGCCGTTTCCATGCTTGGCGACGCGTCGGGGTCGGTGGCGTTTGTTTCGGTCTCTCGATGCCTGGTTCCCGGTCGTGAGGTCTGCGGCGATGTTCTAGGATGGCCGGTGTGGAGCATCCCTCACTTGGGCCCCCCTAGCCCTCCAACCCCCCCAACCACCGGAGAAATCGCAGGCTTGGCCGAGACAATGATTGGCGTTGTTTTGTGGGCCCTCGCCAGCCCGTTCGATGCGGCCGGCGTTGCTGTGTCATCCTGCCAGCAGGCGTCCGCCGACTGTACCAGCCGCACCGCGTTTGTTGTTCGCTGCGTCGATGCCCCAACTTTGTGTGGCGTGTCGTATGCTCCGCGGCCTGCGGATTGCCTGGCCGCCCAGCCCACCTGCCCCGGCACATTGGCCGTGGTCGCAGCCCAGTGCGTTGATGTGGTTGCATGCGCGGCCTGGTTTGGCTTGACGCCCCTGAACTGCGATGCGCTGGCACCTGTTGGTCCTGTGCTGGAGGCAGCGGGTCGTACCGATGCGTTCGGTGTGATCAATGCGGCTCTGGCTGACCGTTATTGCATCCTAACCGATGCGGCCGACGATCGGTTAGACGACGCCATCGAGGTAATCGATGCGGTGGTCGCCTTCGCCGACTACGGGCCCCTCGTGGATTGGGCATGGGACCTGGTTCCCAAACCTTGCGACGCGCCGCCCGGGGGCGTCGTGTGGTGCATCATTCCGGGGCTGTAGGAAGCGGTTGGCGGACGGTCTAGCGCGTAACGGCGCCACGCCGGCCGGCCTTGGCTGGCCCTGGGGCTGCGGGGAGTTGCTCCTTGGCTGTCTTCGCCCTCGCGCCCCTTCCGGGGTGTGGGGGCTGGCTGCGGGGGGGCCTGCGTGCGCTGGCGAGGGTCATCCTTCCAGGTTTGTATAGCCACCCCGGCCCGGCAGCCAACGGCCACCCCACCTGCGACGCCATGAGGGATCTCGACAGGCAGCTCCCGGGCGGTCCGGGCGGTCCAGGCGCTGCGGGGCGTGTCCAGCGACAACCGATCGTACGGCGCCTACAGCCCTGCTTTCACCAGGGGCTTGCAAGGGCGAGCCCCCGCAGGCCCCTCCGCAAAGGCCATAAGAGGAGCCTCGGCCTCAGCGCGCCATCGATGATCGCTCTGAAGAATTACCAGCAGGGGCTGCAAAGGCTGGTTGCCGCCTGCGACGAGGAGCTGCTGGGCACCAGCCACCAGGAGGGGCAGTTCCAATTGGAGGTCCACGAGGGCTTCTATGACGGTGTACGCGTTGACGAGGAGACCCTGGCGCACCATCTGCGGCAATGCACCATTGCCAACCTGGTCGGTGATCGAACCATTGGCGTGGCCCTCGAACTGGGCCTGGTGGCCGAATCGAACGTGCTGACTATCCAGGGCGTGCGGCACGCCCAACTGCTGGTTTACGAGGAATGATCTGCGTCGAGTGCGGCGTTGAGGCCGAGCGACTCATCGACGGCTGCTGCGCAGCCTGCTTCGCCAAGGGCACCCAGTTGATGCTGGCCCCCGAGGTCATCGACTTGGAACTCTGTGCGCACTGCAACGCCCGCCACGTGGGGGCCCACTGGGTGCAGCCGGATGCATCCATTCCTCTGGACTGGCTACGTGAGGACGCCGTCCGGGGCGCCATCCAGGTGCACGCCCGCGTCGGCGACGCCGGCGTTGAACTGGTCGAGCGGGCAGAGACTGAACGGCACTTCCGCTACACGGTGGCCATGAACGGTCATGTGGAGGAGGTCCCCGTCACGGCCCAAGCGTCGCTGCTCCTGCGCGTGACCCGTGGCGTCTGTGAGCGCTGCAGCCGGATGGCAGGCGGCTATTACGCGGCCATCATCCAGTTGCGCGCAACCGAGCGCGATGTCACGGAGCACGAACTGGGCCGGGCGCACCGCTACTTGTCAGAGGAGCTGGATCGGCAGCAGGACACCGGCAACCGCATGGCTTTCCTCTCCAAGTCGGGCGCCATCCACGGGGGCTACGATTACTACATTGGTGACATTGACGCGGCGCGAGCCGTGGCGCGGGTCCTCCAGCAGCGCCTGGGGGCATCCACGCAGGAGACCGCCAAGCTGGTCGGCCGGCGGGAGGGGGAGGATGTGTACCGGGTTACGTTCCTGGTCCGCATCCGCCTGTTTGCCCCGGGCGACTTTGCGTTGTCGGACAAAACACCGGTGCAGGTGCACTCCATCGCAAGGGGCAACGCCTCCTGTGTGGACCTGCTGCACCACCGAAAGATGAAAGTGCCGGAAAAGACCCTGCGCCGCCTGGGGGGCCTGGACATCATCCAGGAGGCCATTCTGGTGTCGCAGGACGCTTCCGGCTTGCAGGTTCTGGACCCCGTGACGTTGCGCACGCAGGACCTGTTGCGGCCGGACGGGTGGGCGGGGAGCGCGGAGACGGTACCGGTGCTACGCATCGATGATCGACTCTACGTGGCCCCCTCCACTGGCTAAGGGTGCTTGAGGCTCAACAACCTTTAATTAGGTTGCCTCACAAGGTTGGAAAGGAGCTGTCGGGGCTTGGGTGACTGAATGAGCAATACCAGGATTCTCACGTTGGAAGATCTATCCATGGCGATCAGCAACCGCATTGGCATCGATGAGGAAGATGCCCAGCGGGACGCGAACTTCGTAATGGACATTTTTGGCTTCGATGACAGGGTCATCGACAATGTACTGGAGCCGGAGGACCGGCAACTGTTCTATATCCTTGAGGAGGAGGGAATGCTCACGACCGAGCGTGAGGAAACCACCCTCTATGACGGCCGCGAGTGGCGCACCCACTACTGGCTGTTCAAGAAGACCGCTGTCTTCCACATGAGCGAGGAGGAGCGCGAGATTCGCCGCCGCCGCAAGGCACGTGCGTCGGAGTCGGACGTGTACCACCAGCTCCCGGACGATCTCTGGGCTGCGCGCCAGATCTAGGCAAACAGCCATCAGCGGTTGACGTTGGCTACCTTGTAACCCAGCGCCAGCCGGAGCGGTTCGCTTGTCCCCCTGTCCCAGCGGCCCCAAGGGGCCCAGGGGGCCCCCGGGGCCCACCGTGCCAAAGGGACCGATGGCAGTTCCGTTGGGTGCTCGCGCCCGGCGAAGCTCATCGAAGTGCTTTCACTCACCCCACCCCCAGGGCTAGGGCCAAGAACGCCCCATGCCGACCGTGGTCCGCCTCCCCTATCCGCCGCGAGCCGGACAGGACGCACTCATCCAACAGGTGCAAGCGGCCCAGGCAGGGGCCCGTCACCTCGTCGTCGAGGCGGCCACCGGAACCGGCAAGACCGTCGCAGTGCTGGCAGCCGCACTGGCTACCTGCCGGCGCGACGGCCGCCGGGTGATCTGGACCACCCGCACCAATAGCCAGCAGGCACAGGTCGTGCGGGAGCACGCCATGCTGCGCTCCGACGCCCAGCAGAAGGGCGAGCCTGGCCCCGGCTTGCTGATCCCCTTCACCGGCCGTGCCCACGCGTGCCCCCTGCTCAAGGACGACCCACAGTTCGCCGGCGCCACGGGGAAGGAACTCGGCCGGCTCTGCCGCCGCGCAAAGCAAGCAGCCCGGGTGGAGGTTGAAACGGGGCGACCCCAGGAGGGGGCCTGCCCTTACTTTCGCAAGCTCCTGGAAGATGGTCCGGGACCCGTGCAGGCCCTTCTGGAGGCGGGCGGTGCCGAAGGGCGACCCATTGCAGCCGCCGTGGCGGCCGCGGGCAGTTGCCCGTACGAGGCGCTCAAGCAGCTTCTGCCGCGAGCCTCCGTCATCGTGTTGCCGTACACCTTCCTCCTGGAAGACAGCCTCCGCAACGCGCTCACCCAGTGGATGGGCAGCGGCCTTGACGAATGCCATCTGGTCGTGGACGAGGCCCACAACCTGCCCGAGGCGGCAAGACTCCACCACTCGCCCAGCCTGGGCCTGGAAACAGTCCGGCGGGCTGTGCGGGAGGCGGAAGGGGTCAAGGACCCGGTGCTGGCCGGCGAAGTGCTGACCACGACGTTTCTGGAGACGCTGACGCGCGTTGTCTACCAACTGGTGGATGAGCACGTGGAAGGCCGCGACGACGCTCTTCTGCCCCCTGATGCCCTTCAGGAGGCCCTAATGGTAGCGCTCCGGCTGCCAAGCCCCCGCATCATCCGTATCGCCCAGGAACTGGAAAGCTGGGGCGAGATCATTCGGGAGGAGCGGGCCGCGCAGGGCCGCCTGCCACGCAGCTACCTCGGTGCCGTCGGCTCGTTCCTGGCGTTCTGGATGCGCGACGCAGACCATGGCTACGCCCGCCTGGCCCTCGGAGGGGAACGCCCCGCCGTCGAGGCGTGCCTGCTCGACCCCGCCCAGGTCCTGGGATGGCTGGCCGAGCTGGCCAGTACCGTACACATGAGCGGCACCCTGGCTCCCCCGGAGGATCACGTCAACCTGTGCGGACTAACGGGCGCCACCACCTGCATCATCCCATCACCCTTCGATGCCCGCCAGTTGCATGTTTACGGCATCGAGGGTGTGCACCGGCGCTGGCAAGCCCACCAGGACGATCCCACCCACGCCGACCGGCTCCAACGCACGGCCCGGGCGATCCTGGACCGCCTGCCGGGCCGGACGGCGCTCTTCTTCCCCAGTCACCGGATGCTGCGGGACTACCTGGAAGAAGGCTTCCTGCATGGAGTCGCGCGTGGCGTCCACGCCGAGCATCCCGACATGGACAGCCCCTCCCTCACGGCCCTCGTGTCCGCCTTCACGCACGACCCGGACCCGAACGCCCTGTTGCTCGGCGTGCTGGGGGGGCGTCTCACCGAGGGCATTGACTATCCCGGAGATGCCATGGCCAACGTTCTCATCCTGGGAGTTCCGTACCCGCGCCCAACAGCCCGCATCCAGGCGCTGATCCATAGGGAAGACGCCAAGCATGGGTCGGGCTGGCAAACGGTCGTCCACAACCCCACGGCCCGCATTCTCCGCCAGACCATCGGCCGCCTCATCAGGGGACCCGATGACTGTGGGGTTGCGGTGGTGCTGGATGAGCGGGTGGTGAGGTTTCGCACCCAACTGCCGCCGCTCGCCATGGTGTCCGCCGCCGACGATGTGTGGCCACACGCCGAAGCGACGGCCCGGGGACTGTGGCGCGCCGGCGAGGGCGCCTGGTTCAGGACCCTGGAGGCTGCTGCGATCGCCCCATCCACGCCTTCGTCAAGCGCGTCAAATGGCCCCTTCCGCTCGAATAATCAAGCAAACGGAAACACAAGTCATTAATACGCAAGGGAAATCAAGGTACTTGAGGAAGCGGCCGGGCTGGATACTTCTTTGAGTGCATCCCATCCCCTCCCTGTGAGGCCAGTCCCCCTTCCTTTCTCGCTCCCCCCGCGCCCGCGCGGGGGGAGTCCCACCGCGGGTCGATTTGGGCCTTGCAGGTCTCCGCTCAGGCGTCGAGACCCCAGGTATCCTTCTCTGCAATCACGAAGTTGCGGATGACGTTGAGCGTGCCCCGCGGGCTGATCTTTTTGACCGTTTCCAGCTCGTCATCGCCCAACTCGAGATCCTCGAATTTCAGGACATCCTTCAGGCCCACGCGTGTGCTGGGGAGGTGCATGGAAATGGAAACCACCTTCGACGATCCCTCCACCGGGTGACCGAGCGCTTCGAGAATCGCGACGGCCCGGCCCGGCACGATGTGGTCGAGTACCGTTCCGTTGCGAATGGGGACAATCTTGAATTCCTTCATGCGGGAGCTCCCAGGAGAGCCACAAGGATGGCCATCCGGACGGCGACGCCATTCTGGGCTTGGTCAAAATACTTGGCAGCAGGCAGGATATCCAGATCCGTGGATAATTCATCCACACGGGGCAGCGGGTGCAGGATGATCGCCTTCGAACGGGTCCGCTCAAGTAAGGCCCGATTCACGTGAAGCAGCGACGCGGCGCCGGCCTCCCCCTCGGGGAACCGTTCCTTCTGCACGCGGGTGACGTAAAGTGCGTCGCATGTGGCGGCCGCCTCCTCCATGGTGGTTTCTTCAACCCCCTGCGCCAGATTCTCTGGCAGCTCCAGGCCCGGGGCGGGAACAGCGGCAATGCGGGCGCCAGCGCGTCGCAGGGCAGGCACCAGGCTGTGGACCGTCCGCCCGTAGCGCAGATCACCCACCACAGCCACCCGGCGGCCGGCCAACGGCCCCAGGCTGCTGCGCAAGGTGAACAGGTCGACCAAGGTCTGGGTCGGGTGCTCGCCAGCGCCGTCGCCGGCGTTGACCACGGGGCAAAGAGCACCCGTGGCCATCCGAACCGCTGCGCCGGCATCGAAGTGCCTCGTCACGATGAGATCTGCGTAACCAGACAGGATGCGCCCCGTGTCTTCGAGCGTCTCACCTTTCCGGCCGCTGGTCGTTGAGGCATCGGCGAAGCCTATGACCTGGGCGCCCAGGCGATGGGCCGCCGCCTCGAAGGACAGCCGCGTGCGAGTGCTGGGTTCGAAGAACGCAGTGCAAACGATCCGGTTGTCCAAAAGATGGCGGAAGCTGGCACCATCGCCCAGCCCTGCGGCGAACCGGCCCGCCAGGGCCAGCAATTCCTCCAGTTCGTCGTCGGTCAGGTCGCCAATGGCTAGCAGGTTGCGGCCCCGGAGTGTCACGTGTTTCACCCTCAGCTCTTCAGGATCATGGAGAGGTCCTCACGCTTCTCGGCCCCGCTCGCGCTGCCCCCCGGCTCCGCGAAAAAAGATTCTTGGAGCTTCTTGAGCCAGACCGGCGTGATGAAGGTAGTCAGCATGACCACCAGGATGATGGTCGTGTACTGCCAGTTGAGAATCAGGCCAGCGTTCAAACCAAGCACCGCGAAAATCAGCCCGACTTCGCCGCGCGGAGCCATGCCCACGCCCACGACCAGTTTGCTGGCCCTGGCCTTTTTGAGAACGCCGAAGCCGCAGCCGAGTTTGGCGATCATCGCGACCACGGTGAGCAGGATGCCCACCAGGAGCACCATCGCGCCGTTGCCGCCCAGCTGTGTCAGGTCCACCTTCATGCCCAGTGTGACGAAGAAGAACGAAATGAAGATCGCGCCGATGGGGCGCAGCTCCTCAAAGATGTGGTGGGTGTGCCGGGTCTGGGCCAGAATGAGGCCGCCCGCAAACGCGCCCACGATGTCCGCCAAGCCGAACACGGTGGCCAGGTAGGACATGAGCAGGGCGAAGGCGATGGCCAGCGCCACGGAGAATCCCTTCACTTTGAAGGCGTCCACCGCCGCGTCGTAGGCCCGAGGAATGAATTTCAGGCCCACGACGAGGGCCACCACGAGGAAGCCGACCGCCTTGCCCGCAATGAGCAGAAGCGCCACCGTGTCCACGGCCGCACCCGCCAGAGTAGCTTCGATCATGGCCGCCACGATGGCCAGAATGATGAGGCCGCCAATGTCATCCAGCACGGCTGCTCCCAGAATGATGCGGGATTCGTTCGTGTTGAGCTTGCCCATGTCGCCGAGAACGCGGGCCGTGATGCCAACGCTGGTGGCCGTCAGCGTTGCCCCAACGAATGTATGTAAGAGATAGTCCGGCAGCAGATCACCTGCCGCCTGCCATGGTGACCATAAATCGGTCAGGATCATGCTGAAGCCGAACCCGAGGCCAAACGAGACGAAGATCCCGATGGCCGCGACCAGCATGCTGCTGGCGCCGACCTTGGTCAGTTCCTTCACGTCTGATTCAAGACCGACCTCGAACAGCAGCAGGATGACGCCGATGGTCGCGAGCGCTCCAATGATTTCCAGGCTGGCCAATTCGGCGCCGTGTTCGGAAAAGAAGCGACCACCCTGTTCGAGGAGTGTGGCGTTTTCGCCGTGGGCGTCGTGCAACTCGCCCTCGAGCGCGTTTGCCTCCTGCTGGAGAGCGAAGTCGGGCAAGCCCAGGAAGCCGCCCAAGAGGCTGGCTCCCAGGAGAATGCCCATGAGCAGTTCACCTAAAACGGCCGGCTGTTTGAGCCGCTCCGCCAGTTCGCCACCTAGCTTGGCGCCAACGATGACGATCAGAATGCTCAACAGGATCGGTTCTGGTCCCCCGGCCATGGTCCCGGCTGGGGACGCGGCACCCCTTCAAAAACAGCCGGCCCTCGAAGGCATCGATGCGGTTATGTAGAAGGCCCGGCTCGCCGGCTCCAGTCCTCAGGCCCAACCGGGCTGGTGGTCTAGCGGCTAGGACAACGCCCTTACAAGGCGTCGATCGTCGGTTCGAATCCGACCCAGCCCATGACCTCCACCCACTCCTTCTGCCGGTTCGCGCCGGCAAGCGGGAGGCCTGAGAGCACACCCTTCGCCGCGCTGCGCGCGCCGGCCCTGTCGAAGGTGCTACGCACCTCCGCCAAAGGCTGTCTCGCTCGCTTCGCTCACTCAACCCGCCGCGCTGCGCGCGCCGGCCCTGTCGAAGGTGCTACGCACCTCCGCCAA
>JBFIJP010000109.1:0-11173 GCA_041600695.1 Thermoplasmatota archaeon
GCCGTGCTGGCCGGCATCCTGCTCGTTCTCATCCTGGCTCTCGGCGGCGCCATTCGCATCGTGCGCGAACACGCCGACGTCGTGGGCCGCTTGCCCGTGACCGCCGCGCCCCGGCCGGAGGACGGAGCCAGCGTCCGCAGGAGCCCCCCGGCCGACTACTCATCCCAGTTCGTGACGCCGGATGCCCCCGTGGTCGCGTTCCGGCACACTCCCCGCCCGCCAGGCCGCGAGGAGGCCACGGCGTGAAGCAAGCATTCGTCTGCCTTGCCGTCGTTCTGGCCGGCTTCGGCGGCTGCATCGAGATGGAGGGCCTCTCCCGCATCCCGCCCCCCCTTGTGCCTGAGCCGGAGCTCCCCCGGTACGACCCCCTGTCCAGCTCAAGCCCGGTGCGCCTCTACCTCGCCGGCCCAAGCAACCCCGGCGATGTGGCATCCCGGGTTGAGGTGTCCTTCGTCCTGTGGGATTCCTCCACCCACAGCCTGGTCGCCCAAGCCATGGCAGAAGTGGCAGCCACGGGAGCCGGGAAGCCCTCCCCCCGGGCCATGGCGCCCGAGCGCTCCACGGGCCTGTACGTCGGCCAGGTGTCCCTCGATGCCGAGGGCCAATGGTTGGTTCAGGTGGATGTCACCCCCGCCGGCAGCGAGAAGCTGACCTTCGCCATCCCGGCAACCATATCCGCGACCGACGGCGCGCTGACCTTCTCATCTTTCGAGGAAGCGCTGGCGGCCCCCGGCACGGATCTGGTGCTGGTCAACGCCCACGATCTCGCCTACCGACAGGTCATCACGGCGGATGCGGTCACCGGCCTGGCCCAGGTGGCCAGTCTCGCCTACGCCGCGAGCCATTCGATACCCGTCGGGCCGTTGGCGTCCACGCTTGAGGTGGCCATCGATTTCGAACCCGGCTCCAGCCCCAACGACCAACTCGTATTCGCCGTCGTGGACCCGCGAGGCGACGAAGCCGCGCACGTGCTGTTATCCGCAGGCAGTCGCACGGCCACGCTGAAAGTCCATGCCCCCGCGCCCGGCGAGTGGACGCTTCGCGTGTCAGGCGACACGGTGGGTTCGGCCTATGAGGCAGCCATCGGCGTGAACTACACCCTAGCGGCCCGACTGCTGGACCCCCCAGGCTCGATCGCCCCGGGTGAAGCGCCCGTGGTGTTGTTGGTCTACGACCCCGTGCGAAACGCCACGGTGGATGCGGCAGCCGTGCGGCTCACGGCCTCCGCCGCCAGCGGCCAAGCCAGCGCTGCCCTGGAAGAGGACCCCGGCATCAGCACCTATACCGGGCGCCTCGCCTTCGTGGACGCGCAGCGGTGGCAACTGGATGCTTCCGTTGGCGTCGACGGCCGGGAATTTCGGTTGGAATCGGTTGTGGCTAGCAGCTAGCCCTGCCTGAGCCGCAGCGTTTCCACCGTCCGCGCCGCCACATCCGCCTCGTGGAACGGCAGGTCCACCCACCACCCCTGGCTGTACAGCTTGGTGTGGTCCGCCCGGTGGGGGCTGTCCTCGTGGGGCGATTGGCTGTAGCTGACCAGCGCCCTGGCGACTGGGCCCCGGTCATCCCAGGTAACCGCCTGCATGTACGAATTGCCATGGATGGGATCACCGAAACCACGGCCGGGCTCGAACGGGAACGAGATGTAACTGGGCGAACCCACGTTGCTGTGGGCTCCAGGGATGGGGATGGCAACGCCACCCCTCTCGACGAACCGGGTCTCTGCGACGCTGGCGTCTGGGGCGATGCCGGCGCCTGCCAGGAGTTGGACCGCATCGGCCAGGGCCGTTCGAACGCGCGGATCAGCCGCCATGTAGTTGGCTGGCGTATCGACAGGATCAGCCGGATCAAACGGAATCCCCCACGTACGAGGCGCACGCTCCCAGAACAGTTCGAAGAGCGCGACGCCGCGGCTTTCGGACTCAGCGCGCAGGTCCCACTTGGCCAAGGCGTCGCAGGCCGCGGTCAGATCAAGGACCGCTCCGCTACTGGCGAGCGCCATGGGGACGGGACAGACCTGGCTCAGGATGGCGTCCACCACGTCGGCCTGCTCCGGGTAGAAGAGGCGGTTGGAGAACAGGCTCTCCTGTAGGCGGCCCAACGTCATCTTGTCGCACGGCACCGCCGCATCGATGTCGCAGCCCCACACGCCCGCCAGGCGCTCGTCGGCCAAGACATACCCCATGCGGGTCCGGCCGCTGCGCTCGGTCTCCTCGTCGCCAATCATCCATGAATGGCCCGTGATCGGGTGGTCCGGGTTCGGCAGCCAATAGGAATCGTTGCTGTTGATGAGCCAGTCCCGCGTCTTGACGCGGGGCATGGTCTCCGGGGCGAAGGCGCCGCCAAAGTCCCCCTGGAGCCAATCGCATTCGCTGCGGGAGCCGTCGAACACAGGTAGTCGGATGGCAGCCAAGAGGCCCCGACCGACCGGCGTGTTGCATTGCTCGATGCGGCCGTTCGTGTAATTGGGGACGATGGAAACGTCCGCGTAAAACGCGTCCCCGCCGGGGCTCGCCGCGATCGTGTTGACCCAAGGAATTCCATGCGTGTCCAGCAGCGCGGCCTCGAATTCGTCAAACGAATTCGCCGTGTTCCAGCGGAAGAACGTCTCCACCGTGCGGTTGTTGCGGGCGTTGGCATCCTGCAACGCATACGCCTTGCCCGGCGTCCAGAGCAGACCCACATCCTGCCCAGCCAGCCCTGCAACGGGAACCTCGACAATCGGCCCGAAGCGGCTGAAGTAGAACGTGTGGCTGACCGGCCCATCCGGCGTCTCGATCGTGACTTCGCGCGTCTCCATCGACTCGATCTCGCCGTCAATCATGTACGACGTGGGGTCGCCGGGGGCTAGGCTCAATTCGTGCAGGCTGAAGCGCCAGCCGGTCGAGACTGTGTGGGTCCACGCCACCGCGTCGTTGAAGCCGATTAGCGGAAGGGGAATTCCAAGCAGGCTCGCGCCCATGGAATCGACGACGCCGGGAATCGTCACGTGGAACATGTGGAACCGCTCCGGGCCCTCCCACGGGAAGTGGGGATTGCCCAGCAGCATGCCGCGGCCATTGGCCGTCATGTCGCCGCCAAACGCGTACCCATTGGAGCCGAGTCCCAGGTTCTCCGACGTCGGCATGACCGCTGCCAGACCGGCGGCGGTCGCCGCCTGGTCGGCGGCCGACGGCTCGCCAGCGACCACGCCCGTGAGGCTCGGCAGGGGCGGCTCAGCACCCACCATGTACGGCGCAAAGTAATAGCCAGACGCGATGAGCAACAATTTGTCGAACCGGTTGCGGACATCATCAATCGTGATCGGACGCAGCCACTCGGCGCCCCGGCAATCCGCCGGCAAAGCCGACTCCGGCGTGTCTGCGAGGAATCGATTGTACCCCGCGACGTACCCATGCTGAAGCGCCCGGGTCTCCGCCCGAGGCCAATCCACGACCGAATCCACGAGATCCGGATACTCCTGAAGCAGCGTGAAGAAAAGGTCGCTCTCCCGATTCGAATACGACTGCCCGTTGCTCGTCCAACCGTGCCGCCCGTCGGCGCCGAAGTACAGACTCCGCTGACCCGCCACCGTCACGTATTCTTCCGCAATCGTGCACAGGTAATCCTTCGCTCCGGCGTAGCCGTACCCAAATCCTAGGCTACCCCAATCATTGGCCTTGATGTGAGGAATACCGAAGTCGGTCCAACGGATCGTTGCTTCGAATTCTGGTTCTGCGGGGGTCGTGCAGCCGGCTCCTAAGAGTAGTGCGATTGAGAGGACAGCTAGGAGGCGCATGGGGGGCCGATTGCGGGGCGGGGGAAAGGGGTGTTGGGGGCGGCCGCAGGGTCGGCGAGAAAGGATTTGTAGGGCGAAATCATTCTTCAGTCATTATGCCAGAGCAACGGGAGACAGCCAAAGTCGACTCCGACAAAGTGGAAATGCGGGTGGACTCGCCGCCGCCTGACGGCGTCGTGGCAACGGGCGCTCGCGATTGGTGGAACCGCCCCATCCGCGTTGACGGCCGGGGTGCCCTGGCATGTGCCGCGAAGGCCCTCGGCAACATCGCGATCGGCAATGTGCCGGGAGCGGCCTGGGAAGCCGTTGACGGAGCCCTGAAGTGCAAGGCAACCAAGGAGCCGGAGGAACTTGCGGGGCAACTGATCACGCGGGCCGTCTGGGCGGCCGTCGTGGAGCTGATTGGCAGCCTTCGCTCGGCGCTCGATCACCGGGACGGCGACGCGCTTCTGAAGCTCGCAGGGGACGTCAGCGGCGATGTCTTGTCCTTCCAAACGAGAATCGATTCGTCATTTTTCGATAACCCCCAAGGCCGCATTGACCTTGCACCCATCCAACAGGCCGTCGCTGCATTCCTACTGGCGGCCGGCATGGCCCAGGCGACCGCGACGAACGTGGCGGCCCGGCTCCCCTCCTACGTGAGCCTGGCACTTCACCAGGAATGGGCGCGCCAACCCGGCACCTACGACGCCCTCATGAAAAAGAT
Organism: Thermoplasmatota archaeon; assembly: GCA_041600695.1. Lineage (GTDB taxonomy): Archaea > Thermoplasmatota > E2 > JACPAO01 > JAHFTW01 > JBFJVP01. Next base: position 4,482 of record JBFIJP010000109.1, read on the forward strand.
CGAAACGCCGTTTTCCAAGGCCGATGAAAAAGAGCGAGGGTGGATGGCATACCGGGCCGCCCTGATGCGGTTGCCCGATGAGCCTGTGATGGGGGAGCCCATCACGCTTGGGCAGATCTTTGTTCCACTCCGGTGCTGGCGATGGGAAACGATCGAGGACAAGTCCAAGAAGGGGTCCAAGTCGCCATTCGACCAGCCTCCAAGGCAGCGCAGGCGCACTGTCGAAATGGTGCAAGAATCCATTCGAACTTGGTTAGAGACATCTGATTCCCAAGATGCCGTTCGGGCCATCAGTGGCGGGCCCGGCGCCGGAAAATCCAGCCTGTCAAAAATGATTGCCGCCGACTGCGCAAAGCGCGGCGAAAAAGTGATCCTGGTTCCGCTCAAACGGATCGATGCGCGGCGCTCAATTGAAGATTCGCTGAAAGATTTCTGTGGCGGCGAATATCACCTGGCAGAAGATGCTTTTCGCGACGAAAATGTGACACTTATTTTGGATGGTCTCGACGAATTGTCTTTGCGCGGCAAGAGCGCCGCTGAGGAGGCCAAAGACTTCGTCGAAGACGTGATCAAGTGGACCGAAAACAGGCACCGTTCGGCCAATCGGGTTCGCGTCTTGTTCACGGGGCGCACCGTGGTGGTTGAGGCGCTTGGCGAATTGAAGAAAGCCAAGGCTGTGAGGGAGCTGATTCCACTGCTCGTGGCCGATAAAAACGACGTGTCAGAGGATCAGCGGCGGGCAGGAAATATCCTGGTCCGTGAGTCATTCCACGACCCCGACGGACTACTGCAAAGCGACGACCGCAAGATTTGGTGGCAGGGGTACGCAAAGGCCGTAGCCGACGCGCCGGACCCGGCGCCGATCCTCGGACGCAAGGACCTCCATGATCTGACACAAGAGCCGCTCCTGAATTTCTTGATCGCCCAAGGCGACCAGCAGGCAGCCGATCTAGCTGGTGATGGCAGTCGCGCCCAACTCTACGATGGGCTGCTGCGCAGTGTGTACCAACGCAAGTGGGGTCGGGATCAACACACCATCGGCGAGGCGACCCACCCTGTTCTCAAGGATTTGGAGGAGTTCGAGTTTCTTCATTTGCTGGAGGAGTTCGCAGTGCCTGTATGGCACGGCGGCGGGGGCACGGCAACCGAGGATAGCCTTGAGAAGCGCTGCAAGGCGGCAGAGGTCACGCATCTGCTGGAGAAGCTGCGGGGTGGCCTGGAGAAAGGCGTGCCCCAACTCTTGGCTGCTTTCTATTTCCGGCCCGCCGGTCACGTTGGCGACAACACGTACGAGTTCACGCACAAGAGCTTCTGGGAATATTTGATTGCCAGACGGATTGCGCGGTTGGCTACCGACATCGCTGAGGAACGCGCACTCAACCAGCGTCGTCCCGGCAAGGGATGGCGGGTGGATCAAGCACTAACCCAATGGGGCGAGTTATTGGGGCCGGCTCGGATGGAGCGCAACCTGTTCCAATTCGTCCACGAGGAGTTTGCGCGGCGCGCCGCGTTGAACGCTCCAGAAGACGACCACCCAGGCTCGGATCACCTGCACGCGCCGGCCGTCCAGAAGGAATTTGCCCTGCTGTTTCAGCAGGTCGTCAATCACGGCATGCCGGGTCAAGGAACCTGGTCCAGTCAGTCCAGCATTGAGATCGCGGCTTGGTGCAGGCACGCCGAGGAATCGTTGGCGGTGGCCCACCACGCGGCCGCCGTCATCACGCGGGAACGATCGGACGTCGTGCTGGCCACGCCCCACCGGCTTGGGCATTGGTTAGCTAGTGTGCGGGGGCAGCGAACGGGACAGTTCCTTCCTGGGCTTGCGGCTCTGGGGTGGTGGGCCTTTTCTGGGCCTGATGCGACGGAGGTGGTCATCATCGGACAGGACCTCCAGGGGGTGGATCTAGAGGGGGTAGACTTAACGGGCGCGGAGGTCCAGCTAGCGAACCTCTCGGGCGCCAACCTTTGGGGCGCGAGCTTTGAGCACGGGAACCTCGAGAGCGCTACCCTCCGCGGCGCAGACCTCAGCAGCGCATGCCTCCTCGGCGCAAACCTCCTCGGCGCGAAGCTCCAAGGCGCAAACCTGCCGGGCGCAGACCTCCGGGTCGCGAAGCTCCAAGGCGCGGACCTCCGCGGCGCCAAGCTCCAAGGCGCGGACCTTGAGGACGCCAAGCTCCAGGGCGCGGACCTTGAGGGCGCGATCCTGCCAGGTGCGATCCTCCGGCGTGCGAACCTCCCGGACGCGAAGCTCGAGGGCGCGGACCTCCGGAAGGCGACCCTCGTGGGCGCGGACCTCCGGCGCGCGGACTTGCGGGGCGCTATCCTCCAAGGCACGAAGGGCATGGATAAGGCCCACTGGACCAACGCCATCATCAACTCCAAAACCATCAACCCCCCATCCATATCGGAGTGGGAGCGCATCCCCGCCCCCGACATCGGCCCGGACTGCTTCCGCCTCAAGTCGCGCTCAACCGACTAACCGGAGTCGCAACAACCGCATTCACCTGAGGCCCTACGAACGAATCGCGGGCTGGTCGTCATGCTTGGCCGGGCTGGCACAGCCGACTCCCCCAGGGAAAGCGATGGGGAGCCCGGCGAGCGCCAAATGAGGAAAAAAGGACGGAGGAAATTCGCATTAATTTACGGCGCGTACGGGTTCTCGCTCACCACGTAGCGGTTACCCAAGCCGGGGCCCCAGATGACCACGTGGCCGTCCTCGGTGAGCACACCGGCCGTGCTGCGGCCGGCGCCGATGTCGATTGCGTCGCCCCCTTGGTAGCCATCCAACACCGACCCGGCGCGCCCTTCGTGGCCACTGCACTCGGCGTTCCCGGCGCTGATGAGGAAGCAGTTGAACTCCCAGCCTGCATCGACGGCGACGGCGTTGGCCGCGTCGTGGCGGGCGCGGGCCTCCTGGGCCCTGCCGCCCCAGCATGCTCCGGTGAAATCATGGAAAATGCCGCAGCAGATGGCATAGCCGCCCGCCAAGATCGTTGCCTTGAGGCCCTACCTCGGCCCAGACTGCTTCCGCCTCGGCCCCGGCCCGGCGGAGTAGCGGACCGGGCTAACGACGCTTGCAGCCGCCGTCATCGGGCGGGGTCTATGCGCAACTCTATGAGCAGGAATTGCTCATTCTATGAGCAAGGGCTGGCTCGACCTATGCGCAACCTAGGCTCTTACCGCGTCACCGAGCGGACCCTTCACCGCCCCCACCCGGCGCCATGGCCGCCGGTGCTTGTGCCGTCGACCCGGGTGGTCGAGTTGACCCGCAGCATCGAACGCTTGGACCAGGACCTCCAGCGCATCCAGGTCCCCGCGGGCCGTCGGCGGCGCATGCTCCGCGATGCGCTGGCCCGCAATGCGTTTGGAACCGCAAGCATGGAGGGCAATCCCCTCAGCCTTGAGGACGTGGAGAGCCTCCTGGAGCGCAGCCCGACTCCGGCCGGACGCATCGAGCCCGAGGAACAAGAGATCCTGAACCATTTCGCCCTAATGCACGACTTGCCCCATCTGCGGGTGCCCGTTAGCGTGGCCGATCTTTGTGCGTTGCACGGCCGCTACCTGGAAGGCGTTGAGGCCGACGCGGGGACGCTAAAGGAACAGCCCAATTTCATAGGGGAGCGAGCGACGCGCACCGTACACTACATCCCCACGGCGCCTGAGCAAACCGAGAGCGAATTGGCCGCGTCCCTCGAATGGCTCCACCAAGCAAGCGATCACCCCCTCGTGAAGGCCGCCGCATGGTTTCACGAGTTCCAGAGCATCCACCCTTTTCGTGACGGCAACGGCCGGATTGGCCGCTTCGTTTTCACCCTGTACCTTTGGCACCACGGTTACTCTGGCCTCCAGTATGCCCTCGTCGACTGGGCCATTAACCAGCAACGGGATGATTATTATGCCCAGCTCGACGCCGTTCGGCAAGGGCCATGGGACCGCACGCCCTGGGCCGAGTACCTGCTGACATTACTGGAGGAGGCCTACCGCCGCGCCCTGCACCGGCTGCTGGTCATTGAGGCTCTTCCCGAACAGCTGAACGACCGGCAGGTGCATGTTGTGGAGTGGTTCGCACAGATCAGCCAAGGGCACCCGCAAAGGCGGGTCAAATTCAATGATGTCCACGCCGCATTCCCCCAGATTCCCCGCCGCACGCTGACCGCCGATCTGCGCCGTCTCACCGACCTCGCCGTCCTAGACCGCCAGGGAGAGCGTCGGCACACGACCTACAGGTTCCAATAGCGACGCGCCGGCATCCGCTCGTGGACGCTAGGATCGCTACAGGACACCCGGTCGAGCCCATGGGCCAAGGGGAGTGGGAGCCGCCGACGGAGGTGCGCCGCCAGGCAAGTCGTCGACGCGCACGCGCCCAACGGCATGCGCGCCTCCATGCGGCGGGGGGCGCGGGGAAGGCGCCATCATCAACGCCGCCACGGTGCTCCCCAGCGACATGAAGGACTGGCCCCGCGAACCCGCCCCCGACATCGGCCCGGACTGCTTCCGCCTCAAGCGCCGCTCAACCGACGAACCTGCATTCACAACAACCACCCTCATCTCATACTCCTCATACGCCGCGCCATCCGGAACTGGCCCATCGATCACGGGCATGAATTCCCACAGGCTCTGCAAGGCGTAGGGGCCGTCGGCGTTCCCGTCGATGGGAATCGTGTAGACGCCATCCTCGCCGCTTGGTCGCTGGAAGGTCCATCCTTCGCCGCCGTTAGAGCCAAGCCCGGGGGGCGTGACCCCATGGGTCGTCGTGAGCGTCACTTCGATGTGGCTGCCGTGGGGCGTCAAGCGCACCCCCGCCCCCGACCTCGCCTCGGACTGTTTCCGCTTGACGCGCCGAGGCGCCGCGAAGGGGTAGTCACAACAACACGGATAACCCGTTAGGCCTCCTGCTGGCCATGCGCACTTTGGTGGTGGTCGCCCTGTTGGCGGCCTTGAGTTTTGCAGGTTGCGTCGGGGATGACGTTGAAGTGGATCCGTTGGCCCTTCGCGGTTTGGCCGCGGCGGGTATGGCTGCCAGCCACCCGGCGTTCGACTTCGGCGTGAACGATGCCTTGGCCGAGAGCCCGGACGGCGTCACGGGCCGTGAGGTTCTGGCTGATGGTACCGTCGTGTGGTACAAGCCGGTCCACGCGGGTCTGCCTGAGGAGCCCAAGCTGTTGGAGGCGCTCGCCGAGGTACCCGACGCGGACACGGCGGGCGGCATCGCCGTGTTTGGGCCCCTGGCTTTCCTGGGCGGACGCGGCAGCGGTCCCCTGTACGTGGTGGACATCATGGACCCCGCCAATCCCGTCATCGCGGGCGTGGCTCCGGACGTGCCGGTTCGCGACGCGGACACGATCCTGTATCCCGATGGCAGGCTGGTGCTGATCACGACGGCTGGCGGCAGGGAGATTTTCGCCACGGACGTGACGGATCCCGCCAACCCCCAACTGATTGGCAGTTTCACCACCCCCGGCGGCAACCACAACATCGCTGTGGTGCCCGGCACGCCCATCGTGTACAACTCGGGCATGGACATCGTGGACTTCAGCGACCCCGCGGATCCCCGCGAGGCGGGCAACTGGGGTGGCGACGGCTGCCACGACATCACGTTCTTCATCGACCGCGACCGCGACTTCTACCGCGCCTATTGCGCCGGCTACGCTAACTCGGAGATCTGGGACATCACGGACCCCAAGGCGCCCAAACTCATCGTTGAGATTCCGTTCCCGCGCATCGCCGAGATGACCGGAGCCGGCGACGCTGTGCCCGATCAGGCCAACGTCGGCATTCCGTTGACGTTCAGCCACCTGGCGCTGCCCAACCACGACGCTACGGTGCTGATTGTCGGCGACGAAACGGGCGGCGGCGCCATCAACGGCTGCGACTACTACCAGGAGCTCGGCGACGAAACCACCAGCGGACCCCTCGGGAACCTGTGGTTCTACGACATCAGCAACGAAACCAGTCCCGTGATGCACGGCCACGTGAGCCCGAGCCACCAGGACGCCGTCGGCGTCGTCCAGCCGAGCCTGGACCCGTCCTCGTTGCCTTTCGGCGCGCTGAATCTGATCAACGACTGCACCGCCCACTTCGGCCGCGTGCTCGAGGACACCGGTTTCGTCGCCATGGGCTTCTACTCCGCTGGCGTGCTCCTGGTGGACTTCCGCGATCTGGACAACCCGCGTATCACCCACCGCATCGACCAGGGCGGCTCGATCTGGGATGTCTGGTACCACCAGGGATACCTGTTCACGGGCGATATTCTGCGCGGCATGGATGTGCTGAGCATCGCCTAGGCTGGGCATCGGCCGTCCAAACGCGGCGTGCCCAGTCCTCTTCCATTCCCTTCATTCGTCCAGCACCAGCCCCGTCCTGCGGCCTCGATTGGCCGCGTTTCCTGACGGGGCTGGTGGGCCTTGACGACCACCTGTCGACATTCCATTCCGTCGACGGCCCGGGTCGGGTGCAGGTCGTGCAGCGCTAGTGTAGTGTGGTCTTTATTCAGCCACGAATAGGCAAGGCCTTATTGGGTGGCTTGATGGGGTTTCGTGCGGAATCCGGCAGAGATCATACTCGCGCCTCGGCAGCGCCAGGAACTGCAATCCTGGCGTCGAAGTGGGACGATTGCGGCACGTTTGGCCCAACGTGCCGACATTGTTCTCCGGTGCGCTGACGGCGAGCGAAACACCGAGATTGCCGAGGCA